>JAFIEY010000213.1 GCA_020832345.1 Cryomorphaceae bacterium
GCTACCTGTATTTAGATCAGAAAAGAAAATTAGGGTTGGTAAAGCGAATCCAAAAACAAATTGATAAATTCGGTTTAACCAACGAAGAACTTCAATTGAAACCTAATGGATAGATTTGGATCTACGTTAGTCAGAATTTTATGAAAACAAAAAGATACATATTAACAAGTTTAATTTTGACTTTGGGACTGATTGTTTCAGGACAAGAATTACCAGTGATTCAAGCGACAATTCATGACTCGAATAATTACAGTAAATCTGACCAAATATTTTGGCAAAAAGCTCTAGACCTTTACTCTAAGATAAATTCGTTTGACATTGATTATGACAAAATTTCTTTGCAGGAAATAAAAATGATTGATTCGTTAGAAAGCGGCTATGGACCAATGACACAGGGTGTCGGTTGTAGTTGGTATTGTGGCGGTGGACCTTATAAGATTTCATCATCATCATATTTAAAAGATGATGGAGAAATAACATATAATGAAACTAATATTCATGACTTTGACCTTTTTACTGCTTGGATTCCTGATAATTCAAATGAAAATTTAACAAAAAAAATTAACTTTCACTTTAAACCGTTCGCACCAAGGATAAACGAAATAATTATTTGGAACGGCTACATCAAAAATAATGAATTGTGGGAAGCAAATTCAAGAGTAGCAAAATTAAAAATGATTGTAAATGGAAAACCGACTGCAATTCTTGAATTAAAGGACGTCAACAATACTCAGTCATTCAAAATCAACCCAATTCAATCAATTGATAGCACAAAGGACTTAATATTGACTTTTGAAATTTTAGAGATTTATAAAGGCACAAAATTTAAAGACATCGCTATTAGTGAAATAAACTTTGATGGGTTAGACGTTCATTGTTTCGGGGCTGGAACAGAAATCACTTTGGAAGACAACTCTACGAAAAAAATAGAAAATTTATCAGATGAAGATTGGATTTTGACATACAACTTTAAGACAGGTAACTTGGATAAAGTTAAAGTTTCAGAACTGATTATTGCAAGACATAACAATCTTTTAAAACTACGCTTTTCAGATCGAGAAATAATTGTAACAGAAGACCATCCGTTTTGGATAGAGGGACAAATTTGGGCTTCTATAAACCCGATAAAATCTAATAGCAATTACGAACAGACTTCTGAAGTAATTCAATTGAAAGTTGGCGATAGAATTTTTGTCCCAGCAGAAAATAAGTTTATCGACCTCATTTCTGTAGAAAAAATTGAAGAAGAACAATTGACTTATACAATTGAATTGGTTTCCGTTGACAACTTTATAGCAAACGGACTTTTGGTAAAAACAGAAAGGACAAGATGGACGAATTGAAAAGAAAAACGAGTGCTAACAGCCGTTTTGCAAAAGCGGGGGTTTCGTGCTTCTATGAAAGTGAAGTGCTAAATTCAAGCTTTGTGCATTTAATGAAGTTTAGTGCTGAAAACCCCGCCTTCGCAAAGCGGCAAAACGTTATGGGCAACTTTAAAAAACGACAGTGAAAGAACTTGACTACACATCCAAAGACTTAAAAGCATTTCCGACAGAAATTTTCGGACAGACAGATGTTGTCAAGCTTGACCTTTCGACAAATACAGGTTCGTGGGACGTTTGGCTAAATCCTAATGTATTTGAAACAATCCCAGATGACATTTCAACTCTTAAAAATCTTGAGTATTTAGACCTTTCAAGAACAGCTTTAAAAAGTCTTCCATCAACTTTCGGACAATTAATAAACCTCAAATACTTAGACCTGAGTTCAACGAAACTGACTGAACTTCCAGACTGCATTTTTCATCTTTACAATCTTGAAACACTAAAACTTGACAATTGTAAAATTGAACAATTACCAGACGATATTTCTAAATTAAAAAAACTTAAAATTTTGAGTGCTGACAATTGCACAATTAAAATTTTACCAAACCAAATCGGACAACTTAAACACTTAGAAGAACTTCACCTATATAACAACTTCATAACAGAACTTCCTGCTGTTATTGGACAATTGAATAATTTGAGAGTTTTGAAAATGGGCAATTATGAAAACGGAAGAAATCAAATAAAGGAATTACCAAAAGAAATCGGACAGCTTAAAAAATTGCAATACATCCATTTGGGTAACAATAAACTTAAAACGTTGCCTTACGAGTTGACAGGTTGCTCTAATCTAAGAGAATTAGCTTTATGGAGCAACGAGTTTGAAACAATTCCTGAATGGTTGGCAGAAATGAATTTAAAGGACTTAAATTTCTATTCAAATCCAATCAACCATTTGCCGGACAATTATAAGTTCTTGACAAAAATTAATAAACTTACTTTGGACAAACATTTGGACAAAGAAATGGAAGAGAAAAGACGGTGGAAAATATTTTGACAGATAGAAAAGCAGCCCATAATCGAGTAGACGGCCGTGAGCCATAAGCCCACGGTGCGCCTCTCACACCACCGTACGTACGGGTCTCGTATACGGCGGTTCGTAAAGCATAATGTAACGCTCTTTACACCGCTACATCTTTCCGCTACTTTTAAGACA
>JAFIEY010000225.1 GCA_020832345.1 Cryomorphaceae bacterium
AGTCTGCTCTAAAAAGTCCCTTTCTGCCAAAATCTTCCTTGTCGGTAGATTTTTGAATCCTCACTAACAGCTGGTTAGCTCCGGTTCAAAAATCCCCTCCGCGTCGATTTTGATTGAAATCATCCTTTTTAGAGTGGACTCTTTATTTGAGGGTCCACTTCAAAAAGTCCCTTTCTGCCAAAATCTTCCTTTTTGTAGTGGACTCATTGAAAAAGAATAAAGCGCATTAACGTCCACGCAGTATCCCGAAACCTCTTGCATTATCCAGATTCAAAAATTCGTTTGAATGCCCAACGCAAAAAAACCACCACCCACCCGCAATGTTTCGCCAAATAAATCGCCAAAGGTGTTATACGCAATAGTGACATTGCTGCGGTCGCCATCGGAAATCTCCAGTCCTAAACCCACCATTCCCCCAAAGCTTTTAAATGGAGCAGAATAGACCTTGTCATTGCCCAATAGCTCACCGTCTGAATGAAAGGCGTAATATCCTCCAAAATCTGTGAAAAAACGTATTGGGTAATCATTAAATACGTAATAGTTCTGATAAAATTTGCGAAAATATAGGGGAATATGATGCCTTACTCCATTGAAAGTATGATCTTCGTCATCTATAGAAAAACGCAATGTCTGAACCTGCGAATGTAGTCCTGAGCGTATATGTAGCGATTTCGTCAAAGCGTATCCGATTTCCAAGTTTATGTGTAATGCTCCGGTAAATTGGGTAAATCCGTTTTGCTTTATTTGATCTCCTAAAAATGTGTGAGCGGCAGAATTTCCGGTTCCAAATTGAATGGCCGTAAAAAATCGTCTGAATTTTGTGGTATCACTATTTTCATCGTGGGATTGATTTTGCGCCTGCGAAATAATTGGGAAAACAAGTAAAAGTCCCAAGGTGTAAAAGGATGCAAAAATGTGATTTCGTTTCATGGTAAAACTTATTTAGGCAGTATAACAAATGGAACATTCCTAATCTTTCCTCAATTACCCCAAATCTATATCCGCCTTTTTCAGTACCTTCGCATCAATATTATTTTATTTGGACGGTCTTTTCAAAAAATTTATCCCCTAACAGTTGTTTCGGTGATTTTTGTCCTGCCGTTTATTTTTGCTATTTTAAACCTTTTTTTCCACCACATGAGCAATCGCATAGCTGTTTTTCCCGGTTCTTTTGACCCCATTACGCTCGGACATTTTGATATCGTTTCCCGAGCTTTGCCCCTTTTCGATAAAATCATTATCGCCATAGGTCAAAATGCTGCCAAAAATTATATGTTTACGCTCGAAGAAAGGATGGGGTTCATTAAAACGATTTTTGCCAATACCCCCAAAATTGAAGTTCATACATACAGTGGGCTTACCGTAAATTTTTGCAAAGAAGTGGGAGCGCAATTTTTACTTAGAGGACTCCGAAATCCGGCTGATTTTGAATTTGAAAAAGCAATTGCACAGGCAAATCGACAAATGGAAAAAGATATTGAAACGGTCTTTCTCCTCACCACAGCCAGATATTCCTATATCAGTTCGAGTATTGTGCGCGACATCATACGGCACGGGGGAGATTATTCAGGTTTGGTGCCAGAAGGAATGAAATTTAACCCGACTTCAAAATAGTTTTTGCCAAAATATCGCGAATGTTTTGAAAACTGTTTTTAATTCTCAATTCTATTTCCTTCTTATCCGAAACCCATTCCACCTGAGTTATCCCTTCCTCTGTTTGGGGTGTTAATAGGGCTCTATTAAATGCGTTCATTCGATACCAATAGGTTTTTTTGAGAATCCTCACACCGTGCAATTCATAGGTGTGATAAGTGATGATGGGTTCTCCTTCCATAATTTCCAATCCTTCAATTCCACATTCTTCTTCCACTTCTCGCAACGCGGTTTGCTTCGAATTCTCCCCGGCTTCCATTTTTCCCTTTGGCAAATCCCACTTTCCCAACCGATGAATCATGAGTAAGCTATCCCCTTTATAGGTCACGATGCCACCGGCGGCTTCTATCGTTGTAAAATGATTTTTAAAATCACTAAAAATATCGTCCTCCGAAGCGCCAAACACGCAATAATATATGGGAACTTCCGAAAACTTCAGTTGCTGATAAACCTTATCCCACGGAAAATCTGGATAAAAATCCAAGGACTGATTGGCCTTTGGATCCAACTGAGAATTTATGCCTAATGTGGCGTTATTGATGTGAACTTTGTACATATTTTTGCAAAAGGATTTACTGTCCTGATTTAAAAGTTTTAATTCGTTTTTTCAACCAATTCCCTGTCTTTCCCAACCCCTAGCCAGATTCAAGAAAAATAAACATGAAAATCATCAGCGAAGATACAGCCAGAAACACAGCGCATCATCTGTTAAAAATTCAGGCCATCAAATTACAACCCGGTGTACCCTTCACTTGGGCAAGTGGTTGGAAATCGCCTATTTATTGTGACAACCGAATGACTCTTTCCCATCCGGAGGTTCGGACTTATATTAAAAATCAGGTTGCCGATGCAGTGGCCAAGCTGTACCCAACCACCGAAGTTATTGCTGGAGTGGCTACCGGCGCCATCGCTCTTGGTGCTCTGGTGGCGGATGCCCTAAACATCCCCTTTGTGTATGTCCGTCCCGAACCGAAATCCCATGGCCGGAAAAATCAAATTGAAGGCTACCTGCCAAAAGGAAAACGTGTAGTGGTTATCGAAGACTTAATCAGTACGGGTAAAAGCAGTCTCCTCGCAGTAGATGCGCTCCGAAAAGAAGAGGCAAATGTTATGGGCATGCTGGCAATTTTCACGTATCAATTCGTCGTTGCCGAGCAAAACTTTAAAGAAGCCAATTGCCAGATCCACACCTTGTCTAATTACGAACACCTTATTGCCGAAGCCGCCAAACAAGATTACATTCTCGAAAGCGAAATGCAAACCCTTGAAAATTGGCGTTTAGCACCTGAAAATTGGGGCAAGTAATCGAGACCAAAACCCTTTTCCCTTAACTCAAAATGTGAGTCCACTCTAAAAAGGATGATTTCAATCAAAATCGACGCGGAGTGGATTTTTGAACCGGAGCAAGTGAGGATTCAAAAATCTACCGACAAGGAAGATTTTGGCAGAAAGGGACTTTTTAGAGCAGACTCAAATGTATTATTTTTCACTACAAATTGGTTTGAGGAAAGTAATTATTGCGGCCACGCTAAAAAGGATAATTTCAATCAAAATCGAGGGGATTTTTGAACCGGAGCTAACTAACTGTTAGTGAAGATTAAAAATTTACCAACAAGGAAGATTTTGGCTGAAAGGGACTTTTTGGAGCAGACCCTTATTTCAAGGGCAACAAAATACTTATGATAAAACCAAAAAAAAAGTGCGTCAAAAACCTCAACTTTGGTATATTCGCACCCTTATTCAGTAAAAAGAAAATATTGTATGGCAACGCTGGAAAAAATCCGTAAACGCTCAACTTTACTCCTCATTACCATTGGTTTGGCAATGGGAGCCTTTATATTAACCGACCTACTCGGATCGGGTGATTCATTACTACGTGGCAATCAGTTGCTCGTGGGAAAAATCGATAATCGCAGCATTGAACTGCCGGAGTTCAGTCAAATCATCGACGAACGCATCGAAGGCTATAAATCTCAATCCGGTGACATGGCCCTTGAAAATGTATCAAGAAAGCAGTTCGCCGACGTTGTTTGGGAAGAACTCATTCGCGAAGCAGTTCTTTTACGCGACCTAAAAAAGGTTGGAATTACCGTAAATGATGATGAACTTTACAACCGCATCATCAACAACTCAGAAATTCGTCAAGCCCCTGTTTTTAAAGATGAACTCAGCGGACAATTCAGTGAAGCTAAACTCCAAAACTACCTTTTGGAACTCCGCGAGCGCAGAAATGACAATGTGGAGGCCCGTCAATTCTGGAATCAATGGAAAACCTTTGAAAAAAGTATCGCTGATGAAGCACTTAAAAACAAATACGAAACTGCCATCACTCTTGGACTTTACAAGCCTGAAGCACTCGCAAAATTCAACTTTCACCTAACAAATAGGTCGAGGAGCTTGGATCTTGTCCCTATTTTGTATTCCAGCATTGAAGATGATAAGGTCACCGTAACAGAAGCCGACTTAAAAAAATATTACAAAGAAAACAAAAGTGATTTTGCCATCGATGAAGGCTACAGAAATTTTGAATTTGTATCCATCGAAGTTGCGCCAAGTCAAGAAGATCGCCAGGCGGTCATCGATGAGTTAATGAAATTTACCGAACCCCAAATCGTTTTCAACCAAAGAACCAGAGAAAACGACACCATTCCCGCTTTTTCTGATGCCGTTGACGATTCAGTCTATGTCGCCATGCGCAGCGATTTGCCAATGGATATGAAATATTATCGCGAAGCCTCCGGATTCAACCTCGAGTTTGATTCCATAGTATTTTACGGAAAAGTAGGCGATGTTTTTGGCCCATACGAAGACAAAGATGGTTATATCAAACTTAGTAAAGTAAGCGAAACTGCCTTTCTTCCGGATTCTGTTAAAGCCCGTCACATCCTTATTTCCTTTCAGGGCGCCGAGCGTTCCGAAGCCACACGCACATTCCCCGAAGCAAAAGAATTAGCCGACAGCATTTTGGAAGTATTGCAAAACGACCGTTCTCTTTTTGATTCCTATTCAACCGAAAACAACGACGATCCCACTGCCGCAACAAATGGTGGCGACCTGGGATGGTTTACCGATCGGGTTATGACCCCAAAATTCTCCAACTTTTGCTTTACCAATCGGGTTGGTGATCTCGGATTGGTGCAAACCGAATTTGGATTTCACATCATCGAAATCACCGGACAAGAAGGAAGTACCAAAGGTGTTCGCGTAGCGAGTATTGCCCGTGAGCTTATCATCAGTGAACAAACCGATAACGAAATTTACAACAAAATTTCAAAAATTGCCGAGTCAGCTGGAGACCCGGAAAAATTTCAGGAAATGGCACAATCTTTAGGTGCGCAAATCCGTACGGCCAACAATGTACACATCTTTGACGAAAACATCATCGGTTTGGGACGTGAACGCGATATAGTTCGCTGGGTTTTCGATAAAGATCGCAAAGTTGGTGATGTAATGTTGCACCGCTCCAATGAAAACAGCTATGTAGCCGTTCACCTTACCGATAAAGTTGATGGCGACTACGAACCTTTCGAATTGGTTCGTGAAGATATAGAGGATAAAGTCTTTAACCAGAAAAAGGCCGCTTACATCAAGGAATTATTGCAGCCACTTATCGAAAGCCACGGAAATGATTTGAACGCCATTGCCCAAGCGATGAACGCCACTTCATCTAATGTAACCGTAGTTTTTTCGCAAAACAATATCGATCGCGCCGGACAAGAACCCAAAGTAGTTGGCGCCATTCACGGCATTCCAGAAAACACCCCCTCCATCCTAGTGGGCGATGTGGGCGTGTATGTTGCCCTAGTAGCTTCTACAACAGAAGCGCCTGACCAAGGTGTTTACGACGACGAGAAGCAAGCTTATATAGATAATATCCGCGGCAAAGTTCCCAACGGCATCATCACCAGCAAACGCGAAAATGCCAAGATAAAAGACAACCGTCACAAATTCTTTTAGACTTAAAAGCTGAATAGACAAAAAAGCCTCCCGAAAAGGAGGCTTTTTTATTGGTCCTAAACAAAATACGATTCCTTTGGCTTCTTTGGGACAACAACGGTAACTGCATAAAAAAAGCAAATTGAATATTTGAGAAGAACCAGTTTAGTCCAAATCCCCAGTAAATTCAAAAGTTGTACTGTATCTATTTATTTTTTTGCGCCTGCCGCCCTATAAAAATATCAGACATAGTATAGATTTTTGTACAGGGCGTCACCGGGCCGTCCGCTTATAGCCGCAGTCACCGGGACTACAGTGGATGGGGCGTACGGGGTCTGCCTCGTTCCTCTGCAGCCTCCGCCGCCCACACCACTGTAAGTCCCTTGTGCCTGCGGGCTATCGCTCCCGTCCCTGGCGCGAGATTACGCACCTTCGATACTTTGCGGTTATTTGCCAAATAAAACTATTGTCAAACCAAAAAAAAACTGCCCCCGGATTTCATCTCCAGAGGCAGTTTGATGGTCGTAAGTTTGTCACTTAACTATTTTCCAATTACCACTCTTCGTGTAATAATTCCATCACGGTTATTTATTCGGAGCATATATGCACCCGAGGCCAAATCACCGCGATCGAAAGTTTTACTGTAAGTGCCACTAAAGGTTTTCTTGTGTTCCATCCAAACGACCTTTCCACTGAGGTCCAAAAGTTGAATGGTTACATCATCCACAGTGTTTTGCTCAAATGTAAGCGTAAAAACACCTTGATTTGGATTGGGGAATACCTTGAGACTAGCGGCTAAACCATGTGTGTTGACAGAAACATTTTCAGCCCATACCCACTGGCAGGTTGTATCGTTTCCACAAAGACCGTAGGCAACGAGACACACCTCAAAGCTGTCCGTGCGGGGAAATTGGTAACTGACAGTATCGGTATTAAACGTAAGTGTATCTATAAACCAGTTCACACTATCAGCATTGTGGCTCGTGTTATAGAAGTTAACCGTATGACTTACTTCATCGAAATCAAATGAGGCTACAATGGAATCACTTGCAGGTGTGGGCGAAACTGGTGTCCTGATATCAGAGCATGATTCAGACCCGTAATGCACCAAACCTTTCCAGCTTCTCGGTGAAAGGGTAGAGCCAAAAAGTCCAGCTTTTGTTACCCCCGTCAGAATTTCCAGGTCGGCATTGGAGCCGAGACTAGAGCCTAATGGATTTCCTGAAGCATAACTGATATTTCCGGTAATCGGTTGAATATAGATTCCGTATTCTTGACCTGCCGCAAGGAATAGTGGTGTGGACAGGTTAAATTTCACCGGGGTTGCTGCTCCCTGTAAATTCACGTTTTGAACAGTTTCAACCAATGTCCAAGAACCCGAATTATTTTCATGTCCTTGAAGCGAACCTACCTTATAATAAACCGCAACATCCGTCATTCCGATACTGGCACCATACATGGTAAAACCGGTGATGGAAAGGGAAGTAAATATATCTAAGTCAAACATATTCCCTCCATTTCCAGTTTGCACATTCCCGGTTGCAGTAGAAGCCAAACTATCTTTGAGGTCACTGTATGCGAGATAATATGTAAGTCCACCTGCCGTCGGCACGTTTATAGAATCACCAATATGAAAGGGTGTTCCACCCGTGGCCACATCATACCAGTTGTAGATTAAATTGGGGAAAGATCTTCCTTTGACATACATGGAATCTGTTCCCGGACAAAAGAATGCATCTTCAGCATCGGGTTGGAATGGGATTACTACCATGCTGTCCAAACGCAAGGTGTCATTTGAAGTGAGTTGATCACCGGGCAAACTGGTAAATGCTTCCACTGAGACCCAGCCTCCCCAATAAGAATTAAAAGTACCGACCACAACGGTATCAACCTCATTTTCGAGCAAATTGCCAGTATAAGTAAAGTTGATGATTTGATTGTAATCACCAGATAAATTAACCGTAATGGGCATACTGGTAATGGGGTTAAATCCATTATTTCGGATTTCCACAATCACTTGCATGGTACTGTCACCACACTGCATATCCTCAGGAGAAATAATGCTTACCATCTCAGCGTCATCTTCAATGGGCACGCATATTTCGATGGGTTGTGACCAGTCGCTGTAGCCACCGGAAGGACATTTTTCGCGAATGAATACACAGACACATTCTCCCATCGGAAGATTGGGTAGTTGATAATTTGAGCTTGAGGTAACTACAGAGTCCAAATTTCCAAAACCTGAACCCGGCGTAAATCCACAAACATCCCATTCAACTTGCCATTCATTTACGGGTGCAACACTAGTCCAAGACAAGGCTGAACCGCCAGGAAATAAGGTGTCAATTGTAATATCATACGCGCCTGAACAAGGCAATGGATCAAACTGGAATACACCGGGATCTGGTGTAGTTGTTCTTGCCACACCTTCAATATCCGTAGGAACATCTCCTAAAACATTAGCACCAACACCTTTCACGGCGCCAACCGTAGGGCGATAGGCATCATTTCCCGTTCCCCCTACAAATACCGGATCGGCTTCCAGTCCGTTTGGATCAAATCCGTTAGATTGCCAGTCGGCAAAATCCGTAATGTCTGATCCGTGATACCCAAATGTCATGGCACTGGGATCCGGAGTATGGAATACGTTGTTGTCATAGTCAATCGACGCTCCTGCATTGAGCATGTGGATGTAATAACCTGGAGCTGAAGATCTGTCAAGGTAGAAAATATTGTTTTTTACCTCAAAATTATTTTGCGCACCCGAGAAGTACATCAACCGGGTTGCAGAAGATGAGGACGCGTTAGGTTGATCTAAAATCACCGTATTGTGGTAAAATTTCCAATGATCATTTAAAGCACCAAGTATATAAAGCAAATAAATGGTTCCCCCGTTATTGATGTTGTAAAAGAGGTTATTGGCGAAAATACTCGGACTAGCTGCCGTTGCGGTTGCACTCGACATATACAAGGGATAAGCTGCGTTGGTCGTAGTGGTATTCTGGGTGCTATTGTCGTGGATACGGTTATTGATGACCTGACAGCCAGCATTTCCCTGTGTTAGGAAGATACCGTAGAAAGTGGACAAGGTTGTCCTGCCTCCTCTGGAAATATCATTTCCATCAATGACCAAACTATCTTGCGAACGCAAATACATTCCGTAGAAATAAAAATCCTCAAACGTTGAGTTGATAACTTTATTACCCACATTTCGTTGTGCCGAACTCACACCACTCATGGTGATTCCATAATAACCTCCAATATGAACATTGTTTTCAAAGGTATTGTAGTTACCAATATCACCACCTAAGGTTCCCGAAGTTGGGCTACCACTCATGACCACATTTGAAAAGTTGAGGGATGTTGAGTTGTCATCCGTTTCAAAATGGCAATTTTTAAAGGTGTTGTGATTTGCATCATTTGACACAGTCATTACCCAACCAAAAGAAGCGCCATTGGCTTCTACTCGTAAACTATCAATGGTTAAATAATCTGTTCCATTTATGGCGAGCGTTGTTCTATCCGCAGTTCCGGAAGCCGAATAGCTCAAAGTATTGCCATTTCCGTTAAGGGTAATGGTATTTGTCGCAGATGCACCGTTTACTTCCTGGAACTCAATCTGCTCATTATAAGGCCCTGATCCCGGTGCTACATTAGCTACCACTGCGCCACAAACGCCAAAATCATTTAATGCCTCGGCAAATTCTTCAAAACTTGTAAAATTGGTGGCAGAAGGTGCGGAAAGTTGGTTGATGGTAAATGTCCCGGACAGCCCTGCGCGATATCCCATTAAATCCATGGAATTATTGGTTATATCTAAATCAACACCCGGATAAATACTGTCAATCGTGGCTTCAATATCGTACATTCCAGTGCCGGAAACCGTAAAGGTGCCCAAGTTTATGTCGATCATATTGCCCGGATAAAAAGAATCCGTTACCACTACTGGTGTTTGTGCCACATTATTTATTGACCAAATAACGCGAATGGTTTCTACTGTATCAGAGGCGAGGTTGTTGACCCGAATTATTACATCTTCTGTACCCGGACATCCGGCGGAAGGACTTTGATAGCTCATGATGGCCATGTCGGCTCCTTGTGGGGGTTCAAACTGATAGGCGCCGGGATCCGGTGATGAAGGCCGCGGTGTGCCATCAAAATCCTCATCCACATACGTCAATACATTATCGCCAATAAACTTAATGGCCGAGTTCTGCGGACGCAGTGAGTCAATGGACAATCCAACAAAAAATGGATCTACGTGAACAGCATTTTGATCAAAGGCGCCACTATTTACAGACTGCCAGTCCGACAAATCACTTTGGTTGCTGCCGGAGTATCCTATGTGAACATTAGAACTCGACAAATCAGGGAAATAATAGGCATTTCCTTCAATATCTATATTTGCGCTGGCATTGTTTAAATATACACCATGGATTTGCCCTGTGCCAGGACGATCAACATAAATAAGATTGTTTTTAAACTCGAGATCATTACCCGTACTGGTGTGATAAAACACCTGAGTTAGGTTGGTTGCTGATGTGGAAAAATCAAGGGCAAAGGTATTGTGGTAAACATACCAATTACTGCTATTAAAGTTGTAGATACCATAAAAACCACCCTGATTATCCATGTTATAAATGAGGTTGTTGGCAATAATGTTTGGCGCATTGGCCGAACCGTTTGCCGAACTCATATAAATCACATAATTTGTACTTGTATTAGTGGAACCTCCTGTTCCGGTATGAAAATCCCGAATTTTATTACCCATAATTCTTGCATTGGTCAATCCGGTGAAAAACTGAAAGGCACGGTGGAAGGTATGATCTGCACGGTTTTCACGGTGGATATCATTACCCGATAATACCAAGCTATCCTGTGCACGTACATAAAATCCATAATACCTCCAATCTGCCAGTTCGTTATTGATAAAGGTATTTCCGACTTCCATATCTGCCGCACTTGCTCCATTTATAGTCACTGCGTAATAACCACCTTCAATTAGGTTGTTTTCAAAATGGTTGTAACTTCCCGAAGGCCCGGCAATGGTGGGTGATGTTGGACTATTTGACATCACAATATTGGAAAAAAGTGATGAAGTTGAGGTCGTACTACTCAAAAACTCGCAGTTTGTGAAGGTATTGTGGTCGGCATTATTGGTAAGGTGTAAAGTCCATCCGTAAGTAGCGCCTGTAGCTTCAATTTTCAGGTTATCTATGGTAATCCAATCTGTGCCGTCAAATGTAAGCGTGGCTCGGTCATTAATCCCTCCACTATGTGCAAGTGTATTGCCATTTCCATTTATGGTAATGGTATTTATTGCACTTACATTGCTGACTTCGGGTGCAATAACATGCTCGTTATACGGCCCCGTGCCAGTAACCACGTTTACGGTAACGGGGCCACCAACACCGCCACATTCCAGTGCATCAAAGAAATCCTGAAACGATTGAAAATTGGTTCCACCTGCCGGAGCATTTTGATTGATGGTATAGGTTCCACTTAAGGGAGCGCCCACGGCATTTACTTGAATTGGCAAGCTGGTATCAGAGCCGTTCCCACAAAATACGATGGCACGGTAAAAAGTTGTATCATTAATGGAAACAGTTGTAGAAGCAGTTGTGTCCCCGGGAAGATTCATCCAGGTTGTACCGTCCAGAGAAACCTGCCATTGGTAAGTTTGCCCCAGACCAAAGGTCGCACTGTCTAATGACAAATCTGTAGTGTTCCCAATACACACTTCCGTTTCAGAAGCAGCAGTAAAACCAGCGATTGGGGGATCTGTACATGGACCGGAAAAAATATAGGTTACACTGCCCAAAAACTGTCTCGGGTGAAACGTTGGTGAAGGGGCTCCTCCTCCGTATCCGTAATTGGTTCCTGTTTTTATGGTTATGGTCGCATCGGAAAATTGATCGGGTGTACCTGCATGCGTTTGATATCGCATACCTCCACCAATAAAGAATCCAACATCCGTATTAGCAGGGATTGTCAAACTGTAATTTCCCGGGATGGGGACTGGCGTTGTATTATTTCCCGTGACCGCTTGACCCGTAACCAACTGAACCCATCCATTAGCAGCGGTTATGTTGGGGGCGACACCTGTTGCATGCTGAACTCCACCGATTCGATACCAAATATCCGCAGACTGAACTCCGGTATTAAAGGTATTGGCGATTTCTGTAACAATAATCGATGCAGAAGTGGAGAGCTCAAATGTTACACCTGATTGGCCATTATTAGCCGTAAGGGGTGGAGAAGTCGTTACGGTGAATTGTGCGTTTGAAGCAAACAATCCCAACACAACCAACACTATAGTTGTCAAAATTTTTGTAGTTTTCACTTTCATCATTGTAAATTTTTAGTTAAACGGATTCACCTCATTCTGTGTTAAACTCGGTGTTTTGAGCCGTAAAGTTACAACAATTTAGTTTACAAAGTTATCTTTTTGCTTTTTTAACTAATATAAAATGAGACTAAAATATAGAATTTGATGAAAAATGGTTTTTAAAATATTACAATACTGATAATTGAGTACGGGAAATTACTTTAAATAACAGGATGTTAAATAAAAAATAAAAAGACCCATACGTTAAAATAACGTATGGGTCTAAAAAAATAAATTAACGCAAAGCTCTTATATCCAAGTCTTTGATAAAACGTCAGAGACGAAGCTTTTTTACCCCGAAAGCTTTCGGGGTTGAATCCAAGGCGCTTATAGAAATAAGTAACTGATTCAAAAACTTAAAGTAACGAAGAACCGAGTGTAGCGGCCTCATGAACACCTATAAAATAAACAAGCAATTAATAATATGACGTTTTCTTGCAAAAACTATTTATTAATGACAATGCGTTTGGTGACAGTCCCCCGCTCATTGCGCAATCGCAACATATAGGAACCAGAGGCCAAGCGGCCATTGTCAAAATCCTTGCTGAAACTTCCGCTAAAGCCGCGATACACTTCTGTATAAACTGCCTTCCCGCTAAGATCTAACAATTCAATCTTGACATCACTGACAAACTCTTGGTTAAAGCGCAAACTAAAGCGGCCATCATTGGGGTTCGGGAAAACCTCCAAGGATGTAAATGCAAAGGTTTCGACGCCTATTCCAAATACATTAATGGTTTCACAAGAATTATCAGAAGAGCAGAAATTACTTGCTGTTAAACATATTTGGTAATTACCAGCTTGTGGGAAAGTGAAATAAGCCGTATCACCAGTAGCCGTGCCAAGTCCACCAAAGTCCCAGGTAGCATTTGTGCCAGCAGGAGTTGAAGTATTTATTACTTCAATCTCAAGATTTGGTAAAATGTTGTAAATATAAGATGCTACCGGAACAGAATCAGCAGTGAGGTTGGCTTGTGTTCTGTTTGGGCTACATGCTACTCCACCGAGAATTTCAATGGTATAGTCCTCCGTTTCACCCCATGTGAAAGTTCCACAAGGATTCACACCTGCAGGGGAACCAGTCTCAACATTCACTACACGCATGGTTGTTGTAAGACCGGGTGTAGCACTCATTGGTATGGTGATATTTGCCGTTTGTGGACCATAGAAATGAGGGCCAAAGACAGCAACCTCTTCACCTGGATCGGCGAAACTACCATTTCCATTATAATCGATATAGACCTTTGTCGAATTATTAAACTGCCCACCCGAGCAGTTCTGAACATCAACAGATATTTGGTAAGTACCGCCCAAGTTTACTGCTGTTGAGAAAGCTGTATTGTCGGTGTAAGTTTGTCCGCAACCGGTTGGAGAAGTCACGTTTATGCTACCAAAGGTCACGTTTTCAATGTAACTATAGGTCGTTGCCGTGGCATTGGAAGCACAATAATTTCGATTTCCGGCTGCATTTGGAACAGAATCATATCCTAACCACAAGTTGGGAAGCATGCTTGCGGCCACCGTAATGGTGTCGCTATTACTCAGCAATGTGCCCCCTGTAGCTGCATTATACCAACCGTAAGTAACAAGCTGGGGTAAATAAACACCAAAAAGAGTAACTGAATCATCACCAGCGCAGAACGGCAGATTTTCAATACGTGGTTCGGCAGGAATAATGCGCACATCTTGAACAAATGTACTGTCATTGGTGCTGTCCTCATCGTTAGGTAATTGCACATAAGCCATCAAATCAATGATACCACCGTCTTCAAGATCAACTTGCCCTACAGTAAAGACATCTGTTTGCCCCATGGTCAAGTTTCCTGTATATGTGGCAGTGAGCGTTTGGGTAATGGCTCCGGTTATTTCTACGGTTACGGGAACCGAGGTAATTGGGAAATAAGCATTATTGCGTATTTCAACCTGAACATCCATATTGTCATCGCCACAGTCACGATCGTTGGGCTCCACAAATCCAAGTAAGGCTGCATCATGAGCCTTGGGCGTACAAATGGTTACGGGGCCGGTCCAAATGCTTGTGTCGGAGCCACAAATTTCGGCTACGAAGAAATCATAACAGGTGTTGGACTGTAAACCGGTTACCTCAAAAAAGTTATTAGTAGTGGCCCCCACCTGCGTACCCGCAGCAGAACCCGGTAAAAAACCAACAGGTCCCCACTCTATTACCCAGTTATTTTCAAACGAATCCCAGGTAAAGAACCCTGAGCTAGAGGTAACACTATCATTGCCAAACCCAAATGGACCTGCACAGGGTTGGGGCACAAACTCAATCGCACCTAAATCCGGTGTGGTGGTTCTGGTGACACCAAAATAATCGGTAGGAACAATGGCCAAAAGGTTGTCTCCTTGTCCACTATACGCCGGACTACCTGGGGCATAATCAAAGTTGGCCGGATCCACAAACATCGGTGGAGCATCTTGGCTATTGGCATCGTAAGCTGTTGCCGCCTGCCAGGCGGCAAAAGTTGCGTAATCCGTGGTTCCTGAACGCCCAACATTGCCATTTGGCACATGAATCCCATTATAATCAATGGTAATTGGATTGTTTGCTGTTATTAAATAATATCCATAAACATTACCACCCCGATCTGCTGAAATGATGTTGTTTTTAAAACTTGAGTTGGCTGTAGAACCCGAAGAATACACGGCATAAGTGGTAGGTGATGCGGCATTTGCATCATCCATCACAATGTGGTTGTGGTAATAGTTCCAGTAGTCATTGGCAAATGCGTAAATCCCATAAGCATTTCCATCACCATTAATATCGGAAATGATATTATTGGCAAAAAGGTTTTCATTTCCCGCTGTACCTGAAGAACCTGAAAAATATGTTGCATACTGAGCGGAAGTTACATTATCACAATTTTCACAAGAATTATAAATTCGGTTGCCAACAATTTCTGTATTGGTAAATGTATTGGTAAAAAACAAACCATAATAAGTGATAAAACCAGAAAAATAACGATCGCCACGGGTGAAGGTATTGCCTTTTAAATGAAGACCATCCTGTGAAGCAAGATAACCTCCATAAAACCGATAATTGGTAAAGGTATTACCGATGATGTGATTATCTTCTCCCGGGTTTGCAGGGTTTTGCCCCAATACACATAACCCATAATAACCACCTATGACCATATTATTCTCGATGGTATTATGTGACGGCGGATTGGCGCTTTGTGTGGTTGAACTTGTAGCTGAACCACCCAGAACAATTCCGGCGTAATTGGTAAGCGTTTGGGTTGTATCCACCTCTATCGTCGAATTTTTTAAAGTGTTGTTATTTGCACCTTGCGCCATCCAAATACCCCATCCAAACTCGCCGGTTCCTCCGCCTTCGGCAATAATATTAAGGCTATCTATGGTGAGATATGAGGTGCCTAACATGGCAATCGTATAGCGCTCATCGTTTTCGGTTGATAGATAGGTCAAGGTATTTCCATTACCGTTTATAGTAATTGTGTTTGTAGCAGAAGTTCCAAAGATTTCTTCAAATACAATTTGTTCATTGTAGGGTCCAGTGCCGGGCACAACATTGGCGATTACGACACTATCAACACCTCCGCAATTAAGGGCAAATACAAAATCTTCAAAACTGGGGAAGTTGGTCGCTGAAGGCGCTGCCAATTGGTTAATGGTATAAACGCCGCGAAGCGGATCCCCACTGATGGTAATTTTAATGGGATCTGAGATTGTAGTTTGACTGTTACATGTTGATTGCAACCTGTAAAACATATCTACGCCACTAGAAGCAGAATACGTTGGATTCGTTGCACCGGGAATATTTGTCCAAGTGAGGGAATCCGCAGATTCTTGCCATTGGTAAGACTGTAAAATACCCATGTTCATATTGGGTGCAGAAATATTTACGGGGACACCCGGACAAACGGTTTGATTGGTAGCCATAAGTGAACCAATAAATACCGGCGCGGTACACGTATCGGCGATAATGTTTATGGTGTAATCTTCCGTTTCGCCCCAAGTGTATGTTCCACAAGGCGTAACACTTGCTGCAACTCCAGTTTCAACGGTCACAACACGCATGAGTGTAGGGCCGGGAACAATGTTGGTGGTTGGAACAGTAAAAGTACCCGTGACTACACCATATTGATGCGGACTTTCTACCAAAACCTCTTCACCGGGATCGAGAAAGCTACCGTTTTGGTTAAAGTCAATCCAAACTTTTGTTGAATGGGTGAAATTCCCCCCGCTACAACCTTGAACATCAATGGTCATTGGGTAACTTACCGATGCAATTAAATTCGTGCTGATACTGGTGTAATCCGTGTATTGTTGTCCACAACCGGTTGGAGACATATTGCTAATACTGGCCAGATTGACCTCTTGGATATAGCCATAAGTTGTAGAAGTTGCGGTAGAAGGACAATAACATGCTATAAACGATTTTACAAATACGAACTTGGGACTGGAAGTGGCCGAGTTATTTGAGCAGGTTACAATGCAACGGAAATGTGTGGGCACAGCAATGGTGGTACTTAACCCCGGAAGAGTATCATTTACGCGATTGGTCCAGGTTACCCCGTCAAAGGATTCTTGCCATTGCCATGATTGACCTGTACCAGCTGTCCCTCCGGCGAGTGACAGATTTACCATTTGTGCAGGACACACACTGTCTGGCCCAGCAGTGGATCCCGCAACGGGAGGAGACGTACATGGCCCGGAAATAATGGTAAATTGTGCGTCTGGACGGTTTGTTGGATTTAGGTTTGAAGTTGCAGTATTAGAACAAATTCCAGCGGCATCCATCCTGTAGGTCCGAGATGTTCCAGTTGGTAATCCTGTAGTCCACTGAACCGATGCATTCCCATCACTAATAAAACCCGTATTCTGGGTACATATTTCTACTATTAAATTTGACGACCCATCCCACATAAAAGGTGTGCTAAGGGTGTGCGTATTCCAACCCGTTGAGGTAGGTGTATAGGTCGCCGCTGGTAATACAGTTGTCATCCCCCCTTCCCACGCTGCGGATAAATCATTCGTGGTGGAATTTTTCATCTTTATCTCAAAATCATTGAGGGCGGGTACTGCATTTAGTGCAGTAATGTTAAACGAAATGGAGGTTATCGAACCTGCTGAGGCACCTGCAGCGGTAAGTTCAGTAGCTCGATAAATTAACTGAACTCGGTTACCCCAATACCAATTACCATAAGGTGTTGGGTAGGTCGTCCCAGTATTGGATGTGGTTCCGCTACCAACCGTAATGGTCGTCTGGGCTGAAAGTGCCCCAAAGGAAAATAACAACCCCAATAGGATGATCATTCCTTTACTTCGGTGTAAAAAATTTTTCATAGTGTGTTTGATTTAATTTAACAGATTACCTCCAAACAAAGTGCAATATGTTCTTGAGGTTAAACGAAAGTCAAATGTAGAAACAATTTTCCTAAAAAAATAATGTTTATAGTGAAATCATTCATTTAAAAATAATATAGAGACATGTATTATCAAGTGTATTTTTAAAAAACTAAACAAGATTAATCTTACTTAAAAATTCAAAACTCAATTTAAAGTCGTTTTATCTTTATCGAAAAATAGGCAAAAATTAACGTCATCAATGGACTGAGAAGATTAAAAAAGGCAAAAGGCAAAAAAGTGAGTGTGCCGACGCCCAATACAGCAGATTGATATGCACCACAGGTATTCCACGGCACCAATACAGAAGTAACCGTTCCTGCATCTTCCAGTGTTCGACTCAGATTGACCGGCGCTAATTTTCGCGCCTCAAAAGAGTCTTTAAACATCCGCCCGGGAATTACAATAGACAAATATTGATCCGAAGCACTGACATTTACCAAAACAGAACTCGACGCCGTTGCCGCAAAAACGGAAAAGTCATTCTCTGATTTCCCAAGCATGGCAAGGGTTAGGATTTGCAAAAAACCACAAGCCTCCATTATTCCGCCAAAAAACATGGCCGCAATAATGAGCCAAATGGTAGGCAACATACCTGCCATACCGCCAGTTCCCAATAAATCCGACAAAACCTCAGAGGCATTTGCCGGCTCGTAATCCCGTAAAACCAAATCGTAAACCTGCACATAAACAGAATGCCAACCAGACGAAAAATCCAGGGTGTCCGTTTGTCCAACCAAAAAACAAATCACCCCGCCAACTATACCAACCATAAGGGCCGGAATGGCAGGAATCTTTTTTGCAATAAGAAAGATCACCAAAAGGGGAACTAGAAAAAACCAGGGAGATATGTGATATAATTGTTGTAATTCGTGTTGCATGGAAGCATCTACAGAGAGCCCCTCAACGCCAAATCCTTGATAAAGAGCAATCCCAGTAAAAATAGCTAGAGCAATAACAAAACTCGGTATGGTTGTAATCGACAAATATTTGATGTGACTCACAACGTCTGTTCCGGCTACTGCTGCTGCCAAATTGGTGGTGTCCGACAAAGGAGAGAGTTTATCTCCAAAATATGCCCCGGAAATAATTGCCCCCGCACTTATCGCTGGGGATATCCCCATGGTATTGCTCACCGCCATTAATGCAATTCCGACTGTTGCCGTGGTGGACCAACTGCTACCGGTAACCAAGGCCACCACCGCAGCGATAATAGCGCTGGCCGGTAAAAAAAAACCCGGATGCATAATGTCCATCCCGTAATAAATCATGGCGGGCACAATTCCGCCGGCCATCCAACTTCCTGCAAGTGCGCCGATCAATAATAATATGACAATAGCCTGAATCGTGGAAGCTATATTCTTCTCTACCCCGAGCATCATTTTCCCCCACGAAGTCCCGCGGCGCAATCCCAATATGGCCGCAACCATACCACTCGCCATTAGGATAATTTGGTTGCCTCCATCCTGAGACTCGTCACCCATTACCCAAACATTTACCGAAAGTGCCAAAAGCAATATCACCAATGGCAAAAGAGAAATAAAAATTGACTTCCGGGATACATCCATATTAATGGGCATTGTTTTAAAGTTGGCCAAAATACAACAGCCGCAGAAAATGTTCGGAAAGGCAATTGAAATTACTGCTTTTTATTTTTGAGTATGTTAAAGTTACAACTGATTATTTGAGTCCACTTCAAAAAAATATGATTTCAATCAAAATCGAGGGGATTTTTGAACCGGTGCTAACCAGCTGTTAGTGAAAATTCAAAAATCTACCGCCAAGAAAGATTTTGGCAGAAAGGGACTTTTTAGAGCAGACTCATCTATTCTTTTGCTATTGCTCTATCCTGATAAATCACCAATTCATCTTTGATCAGAGGCCGCGAAGGCACGGAAAAGGTTTCATCCGACTGCATCAAAACCAAGCTGTGGTGCTTATACCTGTACCGCTCTGCTTTCCCATAAATATCTTCGTGGTGATGTTCATCCCAGCCGAGCTGAAATGTCGGAATGGTTGAAATAAAAAAACAAACGCCAAATAAAAGCGCATAATTTAAAGTTCGTCCTTTGCGGGCACGAAAAGCTTCCATTAGTAATACGATAAATACACTCATTAAAATGGCACTTAACAAAGAGAGGTGAATAGAACGAATTACCGCATTTGGCAAATCTGTTATAAATAATACAATGCTGTTTTCCAACTGGTAAAAAGAATCCAAGACCCAGATTAGCCATGTTGGTGGATGTAAAAATAAACCGAGCATTAAAACCCCGATGGAAAATATCATTAAGGTGGAAAGAAGGGGAATGATGAGCAAATTAGCGAGGAGGAAATAGGTTGGGAATTGACTAAAATAGACCGTAGAAATGGGCATGGTTACCAATTGTGCAGCGAGTGATACACTGATCAATTGCCAGATTCCACGAAGCCACTTTTGCCGCGGGCTCCATAACATTTCAAATTGAGGTTGATACCGAACAATGCCCAAAACCGCGGCATAACTAAGTTGAAATCCCGGTGAAAACAACAATTGGGTGTCCAACAACAATAGCAAAAATGCCGAAGCTGCAATGGTTTGGTAAATCCCGGTAATTCGCCCCAAATGTTGTCCAATGGTAAGTAAGGTAAACATGGTGGCTGCACGCCATACACTAGGAGATAATCCGGTGAGAAAAGCGTAAAACCACAAACCCAGAATTATACATACGGCTTGAAAGGCCAAGCCACGAGGGCCCAGCGTAAATTTGAAAATCAGGGAAAAAAGTAAATACAACACACCAACGTGTAATCCGCTGACCGCCAACACATGCACCACTCCCGCCTCGGCGTATTTGGTCCTTAATTCGGGATCCAATTCCCGTTTGTCTCCCAATACTAAGGCTTCCATCACCTGCCGGGAATGTTCCCGCATACCCCATGACCGAATAACTCCCTCAGCCTGATCCCGTAAATTTTCAAAAAAAGGTTTGGGGCGAGCGTCATAATGGGTCAAAGTTTCCCAATCTGAATCCCGTAAATACGCGGTGTGGAAAATGCCCAATCGACCGTAAAAGGCTTCCTTGTCAAAAAGACCATTTGCATCATTTACAATACTGTCCCAACGCACATTGGCGCGAAACACTTCTCCAACTTTCATTGACGCGGCACGTTCACTTTTGGCTACATATAATTGTATTTTTCCCTCAACTTTTTCCAAACTACCCAAATGTACAAATGCCAAAACCCGCGCCCGAACAGAAACACTTTTCGGCTTATCCACCGGTGACTCCACTATCTCCAAAATCAAATTATCCCCGGATTCTGCGTATTGATAAAAACCATCACTTTCAGGCTCGGTATAATGGTGATGAAGTCCAACACCCAAAATGGCAGAAACCATTATCACGAGACTACCCAAAAAACGTTTTCGGATAAAAAGAAGTAAAAGGGTAAGAAAAAACAGCACCAGAAATAACCAAGAAACAGGTATCGGCAAAAAAAGGTCAGGGAGATACTGACACACCAGAATGCCCAGGGTCAACCCAAAGAGCATTTTGTATAACCATTTGCCGGAGCGCTTCATTTCGATGAAGAGTTTCTGTAAGATTTATCAATTGAGAATTTTCGTAATAAAAGTACAAAATATCTTTATATTCAAAACCCATTTTCGACATATTTATAGCACCGTCTTGCGAAAGCCCCACGCCATGACCATAACCTTTACCTTTAAGCATATAATAATCAGCGTGTTCTTCCATGGAAAAATAGGTCGATCGCAGGTTAAATCGGTTGCGGACTTGGGTGAGTTTTAGTTTTTTTCCGTTGTATTCAAAATACGGTTTGCGCTCATTCTGGGTAAAATTTTTCATTTTTTCTCGCATTCCTACATCCGTGTGCGCAACACCCAATTGGGAAGCAAAATACTTTTGCATTTCACTTTTGTTGATTTTTTTTGTCCATGAATAGGAATTTTGATTCACACTAAAGGGATCTGTTTTACTGCGCAAACACGGCACATCTCTACTCCACACATCCCCGGCATTTGCCGTTTGCCCCCCACTATTTGCGTGAAATAATGCCAAAAGCAGTTCGCCTTCCATATCGGCAATGACGGTGTCGGCGGTCAATTGCGTGGCGGAATCAATCAACGCTGCATTTCGCAAGTATGCCCGACTATGGTAAACTTGGGAGGTTACATCATCCCGAAGGTTATATCTATGGTGAATGTGCTTTTTTAAATTTTTTACCGCAAAGGTTCTCGCCAAAACTGCTTGCGCTTTAAAGTATTCCAATTCCCCAAATGCGCCACCTTCCGACTCTACAACTCCGGCCACATATTTTTCGAGATTAACCTGATTCACTACGGTAAAGTCTCCTCCCTCTGTTTGGCAAAAAAAGTGAAGTTTGTCTTGATACCAGCGATCACGACCGCCATTCAAAGAGATTAAAAAACTGGGATCACTACAAGTCGTTGCAGGCACCAACCACAATTCGGGAAAAGTCAAAGTTCCCAGTTTGTTCATGGTCAGCTGAATATGACTGCCCCGTCGGGATATATAAAAAATTCTCGTCGGGTCATCGTCCCGAATATCCCATACTGTATCAATAATTTCCCCGCCAAAATTTGCAGCAATGATATAGTAATGTCCCTCCTTTACACTTACTGCAATGTTTTTTGGCACATCGCCCAAGCGCACGCGGATATCTAGCTGGGCATAGGCTAGGCCCGGCAGCAAAATCAGTAAAATAAAAACCAAAGCTTTTCGCATTTCCCGGTTTATTTTAATCTAGGAGTCCACTCTAAAAAGGATGATTTCAATCAAAATCTAATGACAAGGAAGATTTTGGCAGAAAGGGACTTTTTAGAGCAGACTCATCTAATAAATTTGCGTTTCATAATTCGTTTAATTGACCGAAAAAGATGTTATCAGTTTGGCCGCTTTATCCGAGGCGCCCGCTCCCAAAGTATTGCGAATTCCTTTGTAATCCGCCGCCATTTGACTCCGTCGCTCAGAATATAACAGCTCCTTAAGGTCGGATAAAAGTACTTTCTGATTGAGATTTTCCTGTATCCGCTCACGAACTATTTCTCTATCCGCAATCAGATTGACCAAAGAAATGTATTTTACCTTGATAAAGTATCGCGCCAGCATATATGAAATAGCGCTGGTTTTGTAACACACTACCTGCGGCAATCCCAACAATGCTGCTTCCAAAGTCGCGGTGCCTGAGGTTACCAAACCCGCATCTGCTTCCCGCATTAGGTCATACGTTTCACCTTGGTAAAGCGAAACATTTGTTAGTTTGGTCATAAACGGTTCGTAAAACTGCTTCGATTGGGATGGCGCCATTCCGATTAGAAAATTTGCATTGGGCATCGCGTTGGCCAATTTGAGCATTTCGGGCAAAATCATTTCAATTTCTTGCTTTCGGCTACCTGGAAGCAGGGCAATGGTCGGGTTATCACCAACCATATTTTCCCTTGGCACAAACGCCAAATGATCGATCAGGGGGTGGCCAACATATTCGACATCCATTCCGCGCTGAGCGTAAAAGGATTTTTCAAAGGGCAAAATCGTCATCATAAGATCCACGGTTTCTTTTAGTTTTTTAACCCTGCCGGCCTTCCATGCCCACACCTGAGGCGCGATGTAGTAAGCCACTTTGATGTTGTTTTTTTTGGCAAAGGTCGCCATGCGCATATTAAACCCTGGATAATCGATTAAAATCAGCAAATCCGGCTGATAGGCGAGCAAATCCGATTTACACTTCCGCATCAAACCCAAAATGGTGAAGATGTTTTTAATGACTTCCAAAAAGCCCATAAAGGCCATTTCTCGATAATGCGTGACCAATTCAGCGCCCGCCTCCGTCATTTTGTCACCTCCCCAAACGCGAAATTCTGCCTGTGGTTGCCTTCTTTTTATGGCACTAATAAGTTTTGCCCCGTGTAAATCCCCCGAAGGTTCCCCGGCAATTATATAATATTTGATAGACTTAGACATATTTGTACAACAATATGGCGACAAATACCAGAACGGTTCCGTACAACACCCCTCGTGAAAAGAGTTCTTTGTCAAATTTTAGTCCCAGGAAAAACACCCCGACATTAACAATGACACTTGCACTGAGCAATCGCACATTGAGCACTTTTATCAATTCTCGATAAGCACCGGGGTCATTGATTTCATAACCGTGAATTTGGGAAAATAAAATTAAGGTAACCGGTGGTAAAACCACGGCAATGATTAATCCAAATATGAACTGGCCACTCAACCACAAAGGCCGTCCATCCGGTGTTCTCGGATCGTTCATGACTTCTGCTTTTCAAATGAAAAATCCCACTCCATCATCGCAGGCAAGTAGCTACCGGCAGTTAGGTCAATGCCCACCGGAACGACACTTATATAATTGTTGGCCAAAGCCCATTCGTCGGTATCTTCTCCATAATCATAATTGACAAAAGTCCCGGTAAGCCAATAGTATTTTCGGCCACGCGGATCCATGCGTACATCAATTTCTTCTTCCCAATTTGCCCGGGCTTGGCGACACACTTTAATTCCGCGATATCTTTCCGGTGAAGCTTTAGGTATATTCACATTTAGACAAACCCCATCGGGCAGTTTTTTTTCGAGGACCATTTCGCAAATGCGCTTAATGTGTTCTTTGGCTGGACCGAAGTCTGCCTCCCATGAATAATCGAGCAGTGAAAATCCAATAGATGGAATGCCCTCAAGCGCACCCTCCACTGCGGCAGACATAGTGCCGGAGTAAATTACATTAATAGACGAATTACTGCCGTGGTTTATGCCCGAAATAATCATATCTGGTTTTCTATCCAAGATGGCATTAATGGCCAATTTCACACAATCTACCGGTGTGCCGCTACAGCTGTACTCCTGTTGCGCTGCATTTTGTTCGATTACGATGGGGTCACACCGCAAAGTACTGTTGATGGTAATAGCATGACCCATACCGGATTGAGGACTATCGGGTGCGACCACCACAACTTCGCCCAGTTCATTGGCGATTGAAATAAGATTTCGGATACCGGGTGCGGTGATTCCATCGTCATTGCATACGAGAATATACGGCCTTTTGCTGCCCATATTAAGTTTTTCACAAAACTACGACTGCCAATAATGTCATGAAAGATTATCGGAATAAAATTTGCTATTTTTGTCCACAAGATTAGTAACAATTTTAAACGAAATAGATATGATGATTGTCATTCTCTTAGCCTTTATGCTTATTGGGTTTGTGGTTCAAAGTACCCTAAAATCCAAATTCAAAAAGTACAGTAAAATGCCTTTACAAACCGGGCTTAGCGGTAAAGACGTAGCGATAAAAATGCTTCAAGACAACGGGATATATGATGTGGAAGTCATGTCCACCCCGGGCAAACTAACTGATCATTACGATCCGACAAAAAAAACCGTCAATTTAAGTCCCGATGTTTACAACGGAAGATCGGTAGCAGCTGCTGCAGTTGCCGCCCACGAATGCGGTCACGCCATCCAACATGCCGAGGCATACAGCTGGTTGGAACTTCGATCTAAATTAGTTCCTGCCGTTTCCTTTAGCAGTCGCGCCATGAGTATTATCTTTTTACTTATGTTGTTTGGATTTGGTGTGGTCAACCTCTTTCCGTTCACAACCGTAATTTGGACAGTCGTGATATTGCAAAGTATGATTACGGCTTTCACATTAGTGACATTGCCCGTGGAGTACGACGCATCTGATCGCGCCTTGGTTTACCTGCAAAGCAGCGGGATTACCGGGGCATTGGAGCACGATAAAGCAAAAGACGCGCTAAAATGGGCGGCCAACACCTACCTGGTTGCCGCGCTAGCCGCACTTACTCAACTTGCATATTATGTGTTGATTCTGCTTAACAGTGACTGATACAACAAATTGAATTTTATTAACGTCCGAATTTTCAGGTAAAAAAACCTGAAAATTTTGGACGTTTTTTTTTACTCAAATTTGATGTTGGAATTAAGCAAAATTATAAATACATTTGACATCCCAAAAACCCAACATCAATGATTACCCTCATTACAATCCTAGGAGTCTTTATCCTTGTAGGATCTTTCGTGCGCAAAATTGGCGCCTCTCGCTTTAAAAGATTTGACGTCATCGTGCCAAAAAACCGAATGAAAGGTTTTGAATTTGCCGAACAATTTCTTCACAGCATAGGCATGAATGACGTTTCGGTCAAAACCAGTAGAAAAGCTAGGAAACCAGTGCCATTCAGTCACTATAATTCCGAAAACAAAACCCTTACACTTCGCGCTCCCATGTACCATGGACGCGCTATTTCCGCCATTGCCATTGTTGCACATGAATGCGGTCATGCCATTCAGCATAAAAAGAGATCCGGTGGATTAAAACTGAGATCCCTGCTTTTGCCGATAATAAAATTTGGCATATTATATATGACTGCTCTTTCAATTTTTATTTTACTCGGACATTGGTTTGCCGATATCTATACCATGGAAACCGCTTTGTTAATCATTGTAATTCTGCAAGCTACCATTCCGATTTTAAGTCTGATTTTATGGCCGATCGAACGAGACGCTTCCAAACGCGCTATGGCCCAGTTGGAAAAACACAATTTTTTAGATGGAACAGATTTAACCGCAGCAAAAATGGCCATTAAGCTTTCGGCCAACACGTATCTCATTCAGTCAATTTCTGCATTGTCGAGAATCTTCTTTATCATCCCCGCGCTTTTTAAAGAAGAAGAGCAGTTTTAAAGACGGTAGTATTTGCTGCTAATTTTTGTATATTTGACCGCGTCTTGTTGACCCATTTTTTCATTTTCGCAAAAATTATCCAATAATTCAACATGCAACGGATCATCCAAGCTATTCCTCATGCGCTTACCTTAGCCAACTTGCTATTTGGTATTTTGGGCATTTTTCACGCCTTCGACCGAAATTGGAACGGTGTGCTAATGATGTTAGCCGCTGCTTTACTCATGGACGTTTTTGACGGAATGGCCGCAAGAAAGCTAAATGTTTCCGGGGAATTGGGCAAACAGCTAGATTCACTAGCGGACATGGTCAGCTTTGGTGTGCTTCCCGGCATCACCTTATTTTGGCTAATGCGCGACCAATGTGAACCCTTGAGTTTGGTGCAAAATTTCCTGCCATTGCTTGCGTTTTCTATACCGCTATGCACCGCGCTCCGATTGGCCAAATTCAATATCGACACCCGACAAGGGAATTACTTTATCGGACTGCCCAGTCCTTCCCAGGCCATTGCCGTTATCGGACTTACCGCCTGGGCACCAACCATAGAAAAGGCGCGAAACTTCGGGATTAACCCGGCGGCCATTTACCTCCTTTTTGCCTTGATTTTTTGCTGGGCCATGCTTTCTGAAAAACTCAAACTTCCCGCCTTCAAAAGTCTTTCCCTTCCCGGCGCCAAAGCCGTAATGATTATTGTTTTTGCCACTGCTTTGATACTATTTTTCTTTTTTGAATGGAAATCTCTTAGCGCTGCCATACTTTTGTACCTGCTTTTGGGCGTTGTCATTTTCAAACCCCAATCTGCAGTAAAGAATTTGTAATTATCTAAAAAGAAACGCATTATGACTTTTCGAGCCGACATAACCATCATGCCTCACCGCGCACTTCTCGATCCACAGGGTAAAGCTGTTACCAAAAGTATGGGAAACATTGGTTTGCCGGGCATCGAAAACGTTCGCATTGGAAAGCACATTCAACTGGATGTAAATGCTGAAACCAAAGAGGAGGCTGAAAAGCAAGTTAAAACCGCTTGCGACAAATTATTGGCAAATCCAATTATGGAAGTTTGCGAATTTTCCATTTCCGAATTGGAAACTGCTTAGGTGAATTTTTTGGCGCACATCCATTTGGCGCATCCCGATCCTAAATTGATGTTGGGCGGTCTTCTAGGAGATAGCACGCGAAGAAAGGATTTTACACATCTCCCCCCGGAAATCATTCGGGGGGTAGAAATGCATTGGTTTATTGACGAATTCACAGATCAACACCCAACGGTAAAAAATGCCTCAGCGATATTTAAACCGCTACAAGAGAAATTTGCGCCGGTGGTATTGGATATCGTTTTTGACCATTTTCTCGCGGCAAATTGGGACAACTATTCCACCATTCCGCTCGATGTTTTTGCCCATAATTTCTATGCACTTTGCCGGGAAAACAAATCACTCCTCAATGCGAAAACCACCCGTCTGATGTTTTATATGGAGCGGGACAACTGGCTTTTTCACTATCGAAACATTCCGGGCATTCAAAAAGCGCTCAGCGGCATTTCGCACAAATCTACTTTTGCCAATAAAATGGATGTAGCTACCGCAACTTTAAAAGAAAATTACCCCCAGTTGGAATCCTTGTTTTTCGCGTTTTACCCAGCATTACAAAAGGCTGTAGAAGACTGGAAAGGAGTGAACTAGCCATATAATTCATTGAGTACCCCGGCAATCCTAACCCCAGCGAGCAACAAGCGTTCTTTCACTGTATCAAAATGACGGTAAGCGTATTTGTAGCCCAAATTTTCTCCCGGATAGTTGTAAACCCCTTCGCGCAGAGCCATAGCCTCTACCGACCAATCTCTCGGCCCGCTATTTTGCCAGGCGCGTATTTCAGATTTTGTGGGACGATATAAATTAGAGGCCAATTCTGTATAACTCATCTTGTGCCCCTCAATCATGTCACTATCCCAAACCCGATGCAGATTGCTTGCCTTGCCAAACCATTTTACCCGAACGGAATTCCCTCCCTTATCCTCCGCTCTTCCAACGTGTAAAGGTTGGTGAATGTCACCGATTAGGTGTACCAACATACGCACTAAATCTCGTTCAACACTGTCGGGCAAAACATTACCTTTGATACTGTCGATAATGGTTTCTATGGCCCAAATCACATCGCCGTCCGGATTTTTCTCTGAGCGCTCATAGTCTAGTGAATCGGGGATACTGACATAGTGCCACGGACTTAAATGGCGGGTACCCGGTGCTGATTTTATTTCGTCCATCCAGGTGGATGCCACGGCTAGATTTTCCTGGCCAAAAAGCTTTTTGAGGTTTTTTTTAGCCTTCCGGCTCAGATACATTTCGGCAATTTCTCCGGTTACCCGGTGCCCGGTAGCGCCCCATGGAAATGCAGTTTGATGAATAAGAACAAACAGCAGGATATAAGCTAATCTTTGCATCGATAAAGGTATAAAAAAAAGCAGGTGTCAAAAGTCCATAAAACACCTGCTGCAAGCCGAGGAAAGGTTTGTTCGACAACAGACTTTTGATTTAGGCAAAGGTACGGTCTGTCTCTTCATTGTGTATTGCGAAAAGGTTACCTTTCCGCAGATTTGTACCCGAAGAGTTGCTTTTCTTTTATAATGGTGTCCACGTATTGGGGCAGACATTTTTCCCAACCACTTTCATTATCCTTAATCCTTTGAAGCACTTCGCGACTAAAGATGTCAAGAATTTCGGGGTTAAAGGTTTTAATGTCTTTAATTCGACCATTAAATACCAGATAATCAAATAGCGGACGAAGGCGTGGATGCACTTTTAAGGATTGGATTGAATCTATTTCCCCGGAATCTTCATTTCGGGCTGGATAAACATAAACCTTTAAATCGCGGGAGAACATCACACCCATGGCTTCCAAAATACCACCGGGCAAACTGCGATAATATTTTTCATTAAAAATGTCACTCAGATTGGTCAGCCCCATTATGAGTCCCATTCTAGCCTGAGTAAACTCACCAAAATAATGCACCAATTTGTAGTATTGTGGAAAATTGGAAATCAACACCTTTTGTCCAAGTGCACACAAAATTTCCGCTCTATCAACGAAATCCTGCTCATCTATTTCCCCTTCCGCTTTTAGATTGTTTAGGGTGATTTCAAAAAGGACTTCAACATTTTCCTCATCTACACGAGGGTCTTCCAAAAAATACTTGTATCCGGTTTGAATCATATCCATATTTACTCGGGTCACCGGACGGAAACTTCCGCGAATGGTGAGGATGTGTTTTTTGTATAGCAATCCAGCCGGTAATAAGTTGTTTCCTTCGGGGCCAAAAATCACCGCATTGGTGAAGCCGTTTTTAACCAACTGGAGACTCAACAAACGATTATCCACATCAATAAAGTCGGGCCCCGACATGTGAACCATGTCAATTTCTACTTTATCCAAGCTCAGGTTGTCGTATAAAGCCCGCAACATTTCGTTGGCGTCATTGTGAATATAATAGCAGGCATGGATGAGATTAACCCCCATAATCCCAAGCGTTTCCTGCTGCAAGGAGGCTTCATTTTCCTTCATCCGAACATGGATGATGACTTCATTTGGATCGCGATCCGGAGCAAGTTGGAATTTACAGCCCATCCATCCGTGACCTTTATACCGCTTGGAAAAATCGATGGTGGCAACTGTATTGGCAAAGGAGAAAAAACAGGCATTTGGTCTGGCCTCACGGGAAATTCTCTCCGTCATAAGGCGATATTCCTGCGAAAGCATTTTGCGCAAACGGACTTCGGTCACGTATCTACCGTCTTCTTCCCTTCCGTAAATGGCATCCGAAAACTCCTTATCGTATGCAGACATCGCCTTTGCCACGGTTCCGGATGCAGCACCAGCGCGAAAAAAATGACGTACAACTTCTTGACCGGCACCAATTTCCGAAAACGTACCGTATATAGATTTGTCGAGGTTTATTTTTAGGGCCTTTTGAGGTGTGGTTATAATGTAGCGATCCATTATTGAATATTTTTTGTTGGCAACAAAGGTAAATTATGGATAAGCGCTACCCAAATAAACCATACCATAGGTTTTCTAAAAAAAAACGGAATTATCATTTTTGAGTCCACTCTAAAAAGGATGATTTCAATCAAAATCGAGGGGATTTTTGAACCGCAGCTAACCAGCTGTTATTGAAAATTCAAAAGTCTATCAACAAGGAAGATTTTGGCAGAAAGAGACTTTTTAGAGCAGACTCATTTTTTAAAGGCTTTTCAATTCTAAATAGATTTGACCTAAATTTGCCTTTCTCATTAAAACAAATATATGACTTTGGAATTTTTAGGTACCGGAACTTCGCAAGGTGTGCCAGTGATTGGTTGTCATTGCAAAGTGTGCTCAAGTTCCGATCCCCGCGACAATAGATTCCGAAGCAGTGTTCTCATCAAAACCAATCATCACACCATCATCATTGATGCCGGTCCGGATTTGCGAATGCAATTACTGTGTGCAAAACTTGATGCGCCATCCGCCTTACTCCTAACCCACAATCACCAGGATCACACCGCAGGATTGGATGACCTTCGACCCATTATTCACAAGAACGATAAAGCCTTTCCCATATATTGTGAGGAAGCCACGGAATTGCGACTGCGCAAACAATACGACTACGCATTTGAAGAAAACTTATATCCCGGTGCACCCAGATTTGAAATGCATCGCATACGAAATCAACCATTTAAAATTGGGAAAGATTTAATCACGCCCATTAGAGCACAACACGGAAATGTGCCGGTATTGGGTTTCCGAATAGGAAACATCAGCTATCTCACCGATGCTAAAACCATTTCTCACGAGGAAACGGAAAAAATGTTTGGAAGCAAAATCCTTGTATTAAACGCGCTTAGACACGAAGAACACCATTCGCATCTCAACCTAAAACAAGCCGTTGCTTTAGCGGAAAAAATCGGGGCTGAGAAAACGTATTTTACCCATATCAGTCACCATTTGGGCAAACATGAGGAGGTGGAAAAAAACTTGCCAAAAGGGATGTTTTTATCCTTCGATGGACTGATGGTCAATGCTTGACAACTTTTCTAACAAAGCCACCCATTTCGGTTTCAATGTGCAAAATATATAATCCATTGGGCACATCATTAACCATAAACCTGGATTCCTTTCCGCTTTTCATCAACCTGCCGGTAGTATCATATAACCGCCAATGGATTAGATTCTGAACCTCCTCAACATGAACTTCATCGCGCACCGGATTGGGGTATATTTTGGGATTAGGTCTTTCGGGCGCTTCAATCTTTAGGTCACAAATTAAATCATTTAAATACGCCCAAATCTGATTGTTGTATGAGATGCCAATCGCTCCGCCAATACCCGGCGGCGCTTCACCCATCCGAACAATTACCAAACCTTGAGTGGGTGCGACATTGAGTAATTGAGCATTTTTCCCAACTGCAGCATAAACATCATCCGGAGCGTTTGGCAGAATTTTACCTGGGAAAGGCATATTTACCGTAGGCAAATAAAACTGAGACGAACCATTGAGCCACCATAGTTTTCCGTATGCGGGATTCATTGGTTGCGCGGGGGAAAGCATGTTGTAATTTGTATCGGTGAGGATGCCAGTGTTTTCCCAATATCCGTTGTTTTGCATTAAAAGGCCAAAACGCGCCATGGATCGCGGGCGACTAAAAAACACACTTATATCATCGAGCCATAAATATGCGCCGGTAATGCCTGTTTGGGTGGTCAAATTTTGAAATAAAAACTGATTGATGTTTTGGCCGGTCGCTTGTTCTATTACCGGACGAAGCAGGGTATATGGTGCATTGTGATATGACCAATGCTGCCCCGGTGGCCGCATGCAGTGCAGACAGCTGTCGGAAAAGCAATTTAAATCCGAAACTGTATCTGCCAGTCCGGTACTCATGGTCAACTGGTGGCCAATGGTGATACTTCCCTCCTCTGCCGGCGAGCAAGAAGTCCAACCTCTTCCCAAATACTGAGTCACCGGGTCGGATTCCATCAAATGCCCTCGTTCCTGGGCCATCCCTATCAAAAAGGCGGTCAGCGATTTTCCCGCCGATGCCCAATACCAAGCACTGTCGGAATTAAATTGATGAAAATATTTTTCAATGACAATTTTACCATCTTGCAAAACAATAAAACCCCGTGTTTCGCTACTGTCTAAAAAATGAAATAAATCGGTAAAGTCATCCGAACACCACCCGGCATCAAGAGCCGAGATGGTATCCCATGATTGCGACAACAAAGGCGGAAAATACAGCGATTGTCCATTCGCAAAAAGGGATGAAAAAATAAATAAAAAAAGAAATTTATTTACAAGGCGCATAAAGATGTTTTTTTACCAAAGTTTACCACCTATTTACTAAAACGGTAAAGATAATAAAAACTATCTTTGCCTTTACAAAAAAACAAAACAACAATGCGGAAATTACTTTTTTTGGCGGGCATTCTCTTTCTCCAATTCACCATACCGGCATGTAACTCCGGTGAGCAAAGTCAACCCAAAGAAAAAGCCGAAGAAACCAATTCCAAAAAAGCCCCCCAACAAGACGAAAAAATAAAAGCAAAACTCGATTCCTTAAACGGGATTTTAGATCGCAACCCCAACAATTTAGAGGCTTTATTGGCACGTGGAAACACATATCTCGATGCTTTAAACCCTGCCTATGCAAGGGCTGATGCTGATGCAGCTTACTTTTTAGACTCCACAAGCGAGGATGTATTGCTTCTAAGGGGGGATGTCAACTACGTCCTCAATCGCACCCGTCTTTCACGCGATATGTGGGAGCGGTGCAGCCAGCTTTTCCCCAAAAACACCGAATGCCGACTTCGCGCCGCAGAATTGTATCTCGCCGTGCAGGATTTGGAAAAAGCACTGGAAAAAGTCAATGAGGTATTAAACGTCGATGCACAAAACCCCAAAGCCATTTTCATGAAAGGTGTAATTGTTAGAGACAAATACGCCGACACCACACTCGCATTGCAGTATTTTCAACGTGCCATTGACCTTAAAGATGGAGATTATATTGAGGCCATTGATATGATGGGAACGCTACTGGCCAATAAAAGGGATCCCATGGCCATTCAGTATTTTAAAAATGCATTAGAAATAGATCCGAATCGCTATGACCTTTATGCCAAAATGGGATTGGTTTATACGTATGAAGAAGATTATAATGCCGCTTTGGAATACTACGAAAAATCCCTTCAACTCAAACCGCGAAACGACGAAGTTTATTTCAACATTGGCTTTATTCACATTACCCTTAAAAACTATGATTTGGCCATAGATAATTTCAACAAGTCATTAGAGATAAGGGAAATGAATGTGAAAGCACTTTACGGAAGGGGTTTTGCTTATGAGATGCGCGGAGATGTAATGAACGCCGCCAGAGACTACCAAAGCTGTTTGGGAATGTTTCCCGATTACAATCCGGCCAAAGAAGGCATAGCCCGATTAAAGCGCATCACAAAGGATGATGATATTGATCTGGATAATCTGTAAGGAAACCATCCACGCCATATTGACGTAATTGTTCAGCAACGTGGATATCATCTACCATCCAGGGAATTACCCGAATCCCTTCATTGTGCATTTGATCCACCAGTTCTTTAAAAACCATATCGACATGTGGTGAAATAATGTCGGGAGAAAAACCCAGGTCCACCCATTTTTCTTCAATGCTCATGGTGGTATCCACAACGAGGGCAAGTTTTATTTCCGGGAAAAACTCGTGTAAATACACCAATACACGACTGTCTGATGAACGAATGATGGTCCTTTTCTCCACACTATTGAGCTTTACAATACCCAAAACAGTTTCCACATAGGTCTGGGGCACGGGGTGAAATAAATTATCACCCTGGGTTGAAGATCTAATTTCGATGGTATAACGAAAAGCTTCGGGGAAAGGTTGAAGTTTCTCTAAAGTATCTAACACCTCTGAGAGTAGTGGCTTAAAAGTAGAAACCTTTTTTTGGTTGGGAAAATCGGGGTGTTGTCTCATTCCGCACTGTGCCCGAACAATTTCTCTATATCGCATTTGATAAAGATTATAAGCCCTTTCTGTTGAAGCGTAAAGTGGATTACCGTTGGGATCAGAACACATTGCGCTAGACAACCACGGATCGGCAGAAACTACGGCAAACCCATCGGCAGAAATAACCACATCGAGATGAAAATGCGTCAGGCCTATTCCGGCGGCCTGAACAAATCCGGTCATACTGTTTTCGGGATACATCCCTCGCCAACCGCGGTATCCGATAATCTCAAAGGACTCCGGTTCTTGTGTGCAACCGAAAACAAAAGCCAAAAGCAAAATCAAAAGTTTCCTCATTATTTTTTATTCTTCATGGCAATGGCTTTCCAGTCCTCCAGGGAAAGTTGCAAAAGAAAATTCATTTCACCTGCACCTTTTAGCCATTCTCCACCATCTATAGTGATAACCTCTCCATTTACATAAGCTGCGTAATCACTGAGCAAATAGGAAGCTAAATTGGCGAGCTCGCGGTGGTCTCCCGGACGCTTTAATGGAATTTGATCCAACACGCCGAGTTTTTTATCCAGTCCACCGGGAAACAGTCGATTCCATGCACCTTCCGTGGGAAAAGGGCCCGGCGCAATTGCCACCTGCCGAATTCCGTATTTGGCCCATTCCACGGCCAAGCTTCGCGTCATGGCAAGTACACCGGCTTTGGCCATGGCCGAAGGAACGACAAAAGCCGATCCGGTTGAAGCATAAGTAGTGACAATATTGAGAATGACTTTCATTCCACTTCCCTCTCGAATCCATTTATTGCCCAAAATCAAAGTGCAATTCTTTGAACCTTTTAACACAATATCAATTATCGAGTCGAAGCCGTTTGGCGTTAAATGTTCGGTGGGCGAAATAAAATTACCCGCTGCATTGTTGATTAATGCATCAATCCCACCAGTTTTTTCGTAAAAGTATTCCACCGCTGCGGTTACCTCATCAACCTCACGGACATCAGCGGTATGCACTTCCACTCTACCTCCGGTTTCGGATTCGAGTTTGTTTTTTGCCGCGTCTAAAGCTTCCTGTTTGCGACTCATCAAACAAATGGTTGCGCCGAGTTCCAGCAACATTTTACTCATAGAATACCCTAGTCCGGTAGCGCCTCCGGTCACAAGAATTGTTCTTCCATTAAAGGTGTCTTTTGGAAGCATCGGCGTTTTAACCGGTTGGGGATGCATGTCTGTCATGATATTTTAATTGAACGGGTAAAAGTAATACACATAGTTATGTGGATGAAACTATATAAACTTTTTTATTTTTTTTCATGCCCAAAAATATAATGTGAATTGATTTAACCAAAAAAAAGTCCGCATGTTTACGGTTGCTAATTTTTTGTGGTGCAAATTTGCAACGGCAAAATGAATACCCCCATAACATGAAAAAAGCCCTTCCTTTTATATTTTCCATAACCGCAATTTTTAGTGCCTGCGAATCCATGAAAAAAAAAGAACGCATCAACCAACCAAAAGCCGAGAAAATTCCCAAAGTTTTAGAAGCCCACAATGACCAGAGAATCGACCACTATTACTGGCTAAATAATAGAGAAAACCCTAAAGTAATCGATTATCTCAACCGCGAAAACGAATATCGCGAAAAAATCATGAAAGGCACCGAAGGTTTGCAAGAAGAGATCTTCGCAGAAATAAAGGGGCGCATTAAAGAAGATGACCAGTCCGTTCCATATATATTGGACGGATTTGAATATTATACCCGATTTGAAACCGGAAAAGAATACCCCATATATTGCCGAAAACAAAACCGCCCGGACGCCCCGGAGGAAATCCTTTTCGATGTGAACCAAATGGCCGAAGGTTATGATTACTACCAAATGGGTGGCATGACCATTAGTCCGGACAACATGAAGGTTGCCTTCGCCGTAGATACTGTAAGTAGAAGGATTTATAACATATATATAAAGGACTTAAAAACCGGAGAAATTCTACCTGATGTCATGCACAGCACTTCGGGTAACGTGACCTGGGCCGCCGACAATAAAACCCTTTTTTACGGAGTTCGAGATCCGCAAACATTGCGATCCAGTAAAATTTTTCGCCATGAACTCGGCGCGGAAAAAGATGTGCTTGTTTACGAAGAAAAAGACGAAACTTTCGTTTGTTCTGTAGGGAAAACCCGCGACAAAAAACACCTGCTAATCCACTCGTCATCTACCGTTTCCGATGAGTATCGCTATTTGTCGGCAGAAACACCTGAAGGACAATTTAATATTTTCCAACCACGAAAAAGAGATTTAGAGTATGGTTTAAACGGATTTAATGGCAAGTGGTATATCTTGACTAATGCAAATGGAGCGAAAAACTTTAAGCTTATGGTTTGCGATGAAGGGAAAACGGAAATGTCCAATTGGAAAGATTTAATCGCGCACCGGGAAGATGTGTTCTTGGAAGATTTTGAAATTTTCGAAAACTTCATCGCGATTGAGGAAAAGTATAACGGACTGACCAGAATTGACATTCGCAAATGGACCGACTTCGAGACTACCGCCTACCTAAAAATGGACGATCCTGTCTATGGATTGGGCATTGGCAACAATCCGGAATACCGCAGCCATACCCTGCGATTTGGTTATAGCTCGCTCAATCAACCGAGTTCAGTTCGGGAGTTCAACACACAAACTGGAGAAACCGAGATATTAAAAGAAACAGAAGTTGTCGGTGGTTTTGACAAGCGCATGTATGTTTCCGAGCGATTATGGGCAACGGCCAAGGACGGCACAAAAATACCAATCAGTTTGGTTCGCCACAAAAACACACCACTAGATGGCAGTGCACCGGCAGTGCTATACGGTTACGGTTCTTATGGCTACTCCCTTGACGCCAACTTTAGCATTGCCCGCATAAGTCTGCTCGACCGCGGTTTTGTTTATGCCATTGCGCACATTCGCGGCGGCAGTGAAATGGGACGTCATTGGTACGAGGACGGAAAGATGTTTAACAAAATGAACACCTTCAACGATTTTATAGCCTGTGGAGAACATTTGGTGCAAAAGAAATACACGCAAAAAGATAGAATGTTTGCTTGGGGAGGTAGCGCCGGCGGCCTGTTGGTAGGTGCGGTTGCCAACATGCGTCCTGAATTATTTCGCGGAATTATTGCAGAGGTGCCTTTTGTGGATGTAGTCACGACCATGTTGGATGAAACCATTCCTCTGACCACCGGAGAATACGACGAATGGGGAAATCCAAATGAAAAGAAATCGTATTACTACATGAAAAGTTACTCACCTTACGACAACATCACGGCGCAAGATTATCCGGCGATGTTAATCACCACAGGTTTGCACGATTCGCAAGTTCAGTATTGGGAGCCGGCCAAATGGATTGCCAAGCTCAGGGAAATGCGAACCAACGGTGAACCCTTGCTCATGCATTGTGAAATGACCACAGGTCATGGAGGTGCATCGGGAAGATTTGCAGCGTTAAAAGAAGTGGCAATGAAATACGCATTTATTTTGGATTTGGCCAATACAATAAATTAAAGCAATTCTCGTTTTTTAGGTATTGTGTATAATTAGGTAATTTCTGAAACAAGTACAAATGAAACTTTTTTTTAATTTTTTCATTAGTTATGTTTTTTGTATGCAATTATTTTCTATTTTTACCACGAAAAACTAAAGCCTATGCAATCTGAACAATTCCAAAACGAACCATTGGCAAAAATCTTTGCCTTTGTGAGCAAGCAATACGTCGGTGTTGCTTCCAAAAAACTTGTAAAACTCGACATCAAACGGTATTTCTATGCCTTACTCATTATTGAGGATGAGCAACCGGAGATTACCCAACAAATGCTTGCCGATATTATGAAAATCGACAAAGTAAGTGTTTTTAGAATGGTCGATTATTTTTGCAAACACGAAATTCTCGAACGTAAAGTCAATATTGAAGACCGCCGTTCACAGTATTTATACCTGACCGAAAAGGGACAAAAGCTGACGCCGGCCATTAGAAAAATTTACAAAGAGGTTAACTCCAAAGCTTTTGAAGGCGTTTCCAAAGAGGAAAAAGCTGTATTTTTCGATGTTCTATCCAGAGTTTACAGCAACCTTGCAGATGCACCAAAAGTTGATGCGCCGCTGGATATAAAAGAAATGGGGTCTGCATCACCAAGAGAAATTCTTATTTAAATTTTGAGCCTGCTCTAAAAAGTCCCTTTCTGCCAAAATCTTCCTTGGCGGTAGATTTTGATTGGAATCATCCTTTTTAGATTGGAATCAATTTTTCTAATTATAATTCTCCCCCCTTATAGTTGTGAAAACCAAAAAAACGCCGGCGAAAATTCGCCGGCGTTTTTATATTCAATAATTTCCCGTTTATTTGAACAATTGGTGGACTTATCCTTTATTACTTTCGCAGCCTATAAATAATTCTCCCACCACCTACAGAAAAACAAGCGTGAAAACGACCAACGTACTAATTCTTTTTGCACTTATCCTTTTGAGTGCTTGTTCATCAAACCACGGAAATGGTGCAGAATCCGAACCACTGACCATTGATTATCTTCCATTAAAAGAACGCATTTTTAATTCTGATTTGCGGCTCAATGGCAGTCTTCTACCCAATGAAGAAACAACCATGCGCAGCGAAGTTAATGGTCGGGTTTGGAAAATTGATTTTGAAGAAGGTAACTTTATTAAAAAAGGACAACGACTGGTACAACTCGACGTACGGGACTTATTGGCAGAAAAAGAAAAAACCGAAGTTTTGTTCAATCAGGCAAAAACCGATCGCGAACGAAGAACCCCACTTCTAAAGTCCAAAGCCATTTCCCAAGAAGAATTTGATCAATTTCAAAACCGGGAATTGGAATTAAAAGCCACCCTAAATCAACTTGAAGCAAGAATAGACCAATATAAAATCACTGCCCCATTTGACGGAATTGTTGGTTTGCGAAACGTCTCTGTTGGCAGTATGGTAAGTCCGGGAGAAATGATTGGCACTTTGGTTATGACCCATCCACTCAAAGTGGAATTTGCCGTACCCGAACAATATGCGCAACTGGTTTCTGTTGGCGACACTATTTATTTTTCTTTGCGAAATAGCGAAGACACCTTGTCTGCCCGGGTTTTTGCCACCGATGGAAGAATTTCTCCCACCACCCGATCATTACGCGTGCGGGCCATTTACGAAAATCCAGATCACAAACTAATTCCCGGCGCTTATGTCAGGGTAATATATCCGCTCGAAGTAAAAAAGGACGCCATTTTAATTCCCACAGATGCTGTTGTTTCCCAATCTGATGGAGAATGGGTAATGCGAATTATCAATGGAAAGGCCCAACCCACTAAAGTGCAAACCGGAGAGCGAACGGCAGATGAAGTGTTGATAAGACGCGGATTATCAGCCAATGACACCATCGCACTAACCGGACTTTTATACCTTCGTGAAGGCATGCCCGTGACATTAGAACAAAAATAACCGCAAGGCATCGCATGAATCTTTCATCACTTTCCATAGAGCGACCTGTATTGACTACCGTTTTTTCGATAGTCATTGCGCTATTTGGCATTATCGGCTTCACCTATCTCGGCGTTCGCGAATTTCCAAACGTGGATCCGCCCATCGTTACGGTAACAACCAATTACCCCGGTGCAAATGCCTCCATTGTGGAAACACAAATTACCGATGTAGTAGAAGAAAACATCAGCGGGATTGCCGGTATTCGCACCATTAGCTCAACCAGCAGCGACGGACGTTCGACGGTTAGGATTGAGTTTGAACTGGGCGTGGACATGGAAGCCGCAGCCAATGATGTCCGGGATAAAGTTGGCCGAGCGGTACGATTACTTCCACCCGATAGCGATCCTCCAATCGTGGTTAAATCAGACGCAGACTCCGATGTGATCATTTCCATTACGGTGCAAAGTAAAAAACGCAGTCTTTTAGAGTTGTCCGAATTTGGCAACAATGTTTTTAAAGAGCGACTACAGACCATTCAAGGGGTTAGTGAAATACGTATTTGGGGTGAAAAGAAATACGCCATGAAACTCCTCATGGATCCAATGCGTCTCAATGCGTATGGCATCACCCCGATGGAGGTGCAAAATGCGCTCAACAGGGAAAACGTGGAATTACCCAGTGGTCGAATTGAAGGAAATCGAACCGAACTTACCATCCGAACCTTCGGAAGATTAAGTACAGAGGAAGAATTTGATAACCTTATCATTAAAGAAGAAGATGGCCAACTGATTAGATTTAAAGATATTGGTCAGGCACGATTATTACCCGAAAACGAAAGATCACTGCTTCGTGGCAACGATGGAATCCCCATGATTGGCGTTGCCATAACACCACAACCCGGGGTTAATTACTTAGAGATTGTCGATGAAGTATATGCGCGCTTGGAACAAATAAAACGAGAAATTCCCGAGGATTTAAAACTGGGGGTTGCACTTGACAGCACCATTCCAATTCGCCAGGCAATCAGTGAAGTAAAAAGCACCATCCTCATTTCCTTTGGTTTGGTGGTACTCATTATATTCTTGTTTTTGCGGAACTGGCGAACCACCCTTATTCCCATTGTAGCCATACCGGTCTCGCTTATTGGCGCCTTTTTCGTACTCTATATCAGCGGGTATTCTATAAACATCCTCACTTTGTTGGGCATTGTTTTGGCCACAGGATTGGTTGTGGACGATGCCATTGTAATGATGGAAAACATTTACACGAAAATCGAACGGGGAGAAAAACCCAAAGCTGCCGGCCACGAAGGGTCCCGGGAAATATATTTTGCCATTATTTCAACCACCATTACACTTATTTGTGTGTTTATGCCCATTATTTTCCTTCAGGGATTGACGGGCAGACTATTTCGAGAATTTGGCGTTGTGGTCAGTGGAGCCGTAATTATTTCAACCTTTGTTTCGCTTTCACTTACCCCCATGCTCAGCACAAAATTACTTCGCAAAAAAGCGAACAAGGGTGCCTTCTTCTACCGTACTGAAAAGTTTTTCAATAGACTGAATAGCTTTTATGCCAAAACCCTTGAAGCCTTTTTGGAAAAGAGGTATCTCGGCATTTTGGCCATGATTGTCATTGCGGCCATGGTGTATTTTATCGGAACAAATTTACCATCCGAGCTGGCACCACTTGAAGATAAAAGCAGTTTACGAATAATTTCAACCGCACCGGAGGGTACATCTTACGAGCGAATGAACGACTATATGTCTGAACTGATTGCGCTCACCGACACCATTCCCGAAAAAGAAACCCTACTTTCCGTTACATCTCCCGGCTTCGGCGCTTCCATTAGTGTAAACTCAGGTTTTCTGCGAATTAGATTAAAAAACCCCAAAGAAAGGGAAAAGTCACAACAACAAATAGCCGCTGAACTATCCGCCAAACTTCCCCTTTACGGATTTGCCCGTTCCTTTGTGGTTCAGGAGCAAACGATAGGTGGAAACCGGCTAACCTCACTTCCTGTGCAATACGTTATTCAGGCACCAAATTTTGAGCGATTGAAAGAAAAGCTTCCCGAATTTATGGATCGAGTTAACGAAAGTCCCGTATTTTCCGTTGCCGATTTAGATTTAAAATTTAACAAGCCGGAAATCCATGTGACCATTGACAGAAAAAATGCCAATGAATTGGGCGTTTCTGTTGCCGATATTGCTGAAACACTCCAGTTGTATTTTTCGGGTATGCGTTACGGGTATTTCATTCGCGACGGAAAACAGTACGAAGTCATTGGTCAAGCCAATCGGGAATCGAGAAATGAAACCCGGGATTTATTCAATCTCACCGTACCAAACAAAAATGGAGAAATCGTTTCGATGGAGAATCTCATTTCCACAGAAAATCGAATCAGTCCCCCTATTTTATATCGTTTTAACCGCTACGTTTCGGCAAAAGTTTCGGCGAATACTGCCGATGGCTACAGCATGGGCGACGGCATAGATGAAATGCGGCGAATTGCAGATGATATTTTCGACGAGGCATTTAGTGGTGCTTTAGATGGCCCATCAAAGGAATTTGAAGAAAGTTCAAACAGTTTAATATTCGCATTCCTATTGGCTTTGGCGCTCATTTATCTCACCCTGGCCGCGCAATTTGAAAGTTTCCGAGATCCACTGACCATAATGCTTACCGTACCTCTAGCCATTGCCGGTGCACTTTTAGCCCTCTGGATGTTTGGACACACCTTTAATATTTTTAGTCAAATAGGAATTATCGTCCTCATCGGAATTGTCACCAAAAACGGAATTTTAATTGTAGAGTTTGCCAACCAACGAAAAAAAGCAGGCTTATCCACATTTGATGCGGCAAAAGATGCAGCAAAAGAACGCTTTCGCCCCATCCTAATGACGAGCATGGCCACCGTTTTAGGTGTTCTCCCAATAGCCATTGCCCTCGGCGGCGCTTCAACTAGTCGAATCCCCATGGGTGTTGCGATTATTGGCGGCTTGGTCTTTTCCCTTGGATTAACATTATACGTAATACCGGCACTTTATACCTACATAACACCCAATATTAAAAACACCGCCGAAGATGAATAATTGCCGAAAATTTACCCTGTTGTCCACGGTAATTTTCTGGTTACCGCTAAAGGCTCAAAACGTAGAAAATTTGTCGTTGAAAGATGCGGCATTGATGGCCATAGAAAAAAACCTCGAAATTCGACTTGCGAGAATAGATAGTGAAATGGCCGAGCTCGCCAACCATCTTGGAGAAGCCGGATTTTTACCGGAATTCAATATCTCCATGAATGCAAATGAATCCAATCAAGACATCAACCTGACCTTTTTTTCCGGAGAAACCATTGAACGTGATGGAGCAAAAAGCTCGGGAATTTCGGGTGTTGCACGAGCAGACTGGACGCTATTTGACGGAATGAAAATGTTTGCCACCCGCGACCGCTTGCGCGCATTGGAAGAAATCAGCAAGCAACAGCTCAAATGGAAAATTGAGGAAATCGTTTCGGAGGTGACCGCCGCTTATGCAGAAATCCTAATCGCAGAAAAATTATTAGAATTTCACAAGGGAAATTTGCGATATTCCCAAAGGTTGTATGAGATTGCCAAAGACAAGGAGGGTCAGGGAATTGGAAACCGGGGAGAAGTGCTTCGGTTGGCCGCGGACTATTATGCAGATAGCAGCATGACCATCCGCCAGGAAAGCGATGTTTCTGCACAGAAGCACCGATTTTGTCACCTCATAGGAATAGCACCAACGGATGGATTTGAGCTTGCGCCCCTTCCCGCAAAAATATTTGATTTTAATTTGGGTACCGTGCTTGAAAAATTAGAAAACCAGAATCCGGAGTTGATCATCAATAGTTATCAAAAGACAGCCGCGGAAAAACAGGTTCGCGAAGAGCAATCCGTCTTTTTGCCTACACTGGGTAGTTTTGGCGAATATCAAAACATTCGTCAAGTAAATGAAGTAGGTGTATTGGAACGAAATTTAAACCAAGGTTTCAATTATGGTTTGCGTTTGCAGTGGAATTTATTTAATGGCAACCGCGACCGCAGATATGTCCAGCAAGCCAGGTTGATGACCGATCGATTGGAAATAGAGCGGGAAGACCTTAGCAGGAAAATCCGTGCTGAGGCCATCGCTTTGTGGAAAGAATACGTAGCAGCTGGTCGGATTATAGAAATAGAACGCCGGAGCAATGCCTTAGCAGAAGAGAACCTTGAAATTTCATTGCAGCGATTTGAGCGCGGTATTTCAGAGGATATCGAAGTTAGAGAGGCGCGTCGAAATCTAACGGAAGCCCAACTTCGTTTATTACAAGCTGAGTCGGAGCGCTATGCAACTTCGGCGGAGCTACTAAAGCTCAGTGGGGAGGGACGAATTGTTTTTGAGGATTAGATGAGTTTGTGAAAACCCATTCTTAACCGGTAATAAGCAGGTGGTTGTGAATTAAAATGCATTTCAATTTAAAGGGAATCCAAAGCACATTTTTCAAAACCATACAATTGAATTTGCTTAAAGGCGAAACAATTACTTATTATTACAGACTTAAATATTGAGTCTGCTCTAAAAAGTTCCTTTCTGCCAAAATCTTCCATTTTGGAGTGGACTCAATAATGAGTCCACATAAAAAAAGGGAGCTATCATCGATTTTGATGATAGCCCCCAGATTATAAGTGTGGGAGATACTGGGTTCGAACCAGTGACCCCCTGCTTGTAAGGCAGGTGCTCTGAACCAGCTGAGCTAATCTCCCAAAGCGGTGGCAAATATACTGCGATTGGAATTTTCTGCAAGTATTTTTCTAAAAAATAGGTGATTATTAATTTTAAAAATACTATCCTATAATTTAAAATATTAATTGTAACTCCTTGCAAATTTTCTCACATTCTTCAATTATATTTGGCGTAAAAACTCCAGTTTGATGAGAATCTATGTCCAATTGAGCGACCAGTTTACCTGAAGAATCATATACCGGTATTACCAATTCTGATTTGGTTTGCAAACTACACGCAATGTAATTGTCCTCCTCGTGAACATTTTCAGCATGAAAAGTTTTCCCGCTAATCGCAACTTGACCACAAATTCCTTTACCAAAAGGGATTACTTTGTGATCAGTTGCTTCTCCCACAAATGGACCGAGATGCAATGTTTTATCTTTAGGATTCATCAAGTAGAAACCAACCCAATCAAATCCGGGGTAATTTGATGATAAATTTTGGACAACTTGATTTAATTTTGACTCAACAGCGTTAGATATTTCCATATATTTTTATCGTTAATTGTAAAACAACAAATATAAATTGATTTTGTGAATTTCCTTCAACACCCAAAACACTCTTTTTACTGCAATTAAACCATCGCTGAATAAATATTTTGTGCAAAAACTAACAAAAACCACTCTTTAATTCGTTCTACTAATATCGGTTCTTAATGTTTTCAGTAGATTTGTGTTTCTATTGTACATTTGCCGCCAAACTGGTGAAACTTTTTTAAGTGAACACAACAAATTTTCAAAAAATCGCAAAATGAAAAACGTTTTACAATCGATTGGATTGATGATAGCTGCTACTTTCCCTTTTATGCTGTCTGGTCAAATCGTCTCTACCAATGCGCCTTCACAGGCTTGTATGGGAGATACCATTACGGTATCCGTTCTGGTTGGCTCAAGTAACTTCAATGTGGGTAACACCTATCGCGTTGAGTTGTCGGACAACAACAACAACTTTGACCCCCCTGCGAATTTTATTGAAATTGCACCTGTTGCCGGTACCGGATCAACCCCAATTGAATGTATCGTTCCAACAGGAATTCCTCAAGGTTCATATTCTATTAGGGTACATTCCACAAATCCGCCAACCATTGGGGATACAGTTGCCGGTATTATTATTGGCAGATTGCCAGACTTAAGTGCAGGCTTGGATATAGAAAATGCAAGATTCAACCCTATTTTGGGTGACTGGCGTTTTTGTGAAGGCGATACCGTGATTCTTCGCGCTCCTAAAGCCCCCCCTGGAGAAACCTACAATTACCGTTGGTATGAAGGCGGTGCACAGATTCCCGGACAAACAGGCTCCGGTGCTGATACACTTATTGTCACCCAGCAACAAAGTTATCGCTTGCGCGTAACGCTCGGTCTTTGTACAGACTTTACCGATTCTTATGTCTTCTCTGATTACCTTCCCGATGCAGATATCACCCCGCAGCCTGGACCGGGCATCTTAATTTCTGTAGATACTATACGGTTTTGCGAAGGAACTGTTGGCACCTTAGAAGGCCCCACTCCGCCAGCTGGTTCTGCCTATACCTATCAATGGTTTTCAGATAGTATTAATCTTTTAGGGCAAACTGTCCTATTCCCGTTACCGGCAGACACGAACCGGATTTTAGAGGTTGACTCCGCAATGAGGGTCTATTTACAAGTAAATGATAGCTTTTGTACGAATCTGTCTGATGCCTTTTATGTAAAAGTTGACACAATGCCAATGTCCTCCGTGACTACCGCTCCGTCAACTGCATCCCTAAGTATTTGCATCAACGACAGTGTATTTCTTACCGCTGGAGATACTGTTCCGGGTTGGACCTACCGCTGGCAGTTTTTTACCATCGGCAATTGGGTCGATGTGCCCAATGGTGATCAACCATCCTTAAAAGTTGACACCAATCTCATACCAGACACTACAGACTTTAGGCTTGTTATAAATAATGGGACGTGTTGGTGGACTAGTGACACCCTCAGAGTCAATATAGTTCCGTTACCAAACATTCGATTTAATATTAGTGAAGACACAGTTCGCTTATGTCCGGGCGATTCAATTCTTTTGGTCGCGCAAGGAAATTCAAGTAGTTATACTTGGAGTACCGGAACTGTTGGCACTTCGATATACGTCAATGCTCCGGGAACGTATTCCGTAACCGGTGTAGGTGCAAACGGTTGTAGCAACGACACCAGTATTACGGTGATTTATTTTAACCCAAATGCAGATGCCGGACCTGACCAAACGACCAACCCGGATTCGGTTGTTCAACTCAATGGTAGTGGCGGGGTTTCTTATTTTTGGTATGCTAATAAACCCGTGTTTTTCAGCAACCAGTTTTCTTCAAATCCCTTTACCATTGCATCCAATAAACCAGATACCGTAACCTATTACCTTCAAATTGTCGGAGCAAACGGTTGTACCGATTTGGATTCAATGCAGGTTTTTGTCCTTCCGCTAGACGTCCCCGATCCTGAATACTTTGAAGTGTTGGATCGCGTACCTAATTTAATTACGCCAAACGGCGATGGATATAATGACGCACTAAATCTCTCGGAAATAATGGACGGTGATGCTTGCAAATTAACCATCATGAACCGTTGGGGCGCCGAAGTGTTTACTGCGGAAAACTACAACAACAATTGGACTGGCGTGGATAACGGCGGCACAGAACTTTCTGATGGTGCCTACTTCGTCATTCTCGATTGTGACGGAAACGTTCGATACAAAGGCTCAGTAACCATTTTGAGAAATAACCAGTAAAACACACATATAGGAGGGAGGTTTGCGCTTCCCTCCTTTAATTGAATTCAACATGAAGAAAATTATTATCTCAACCATAGCAATTTTTTCCGGCGTTTTTTCCGGTTTAAATGCACAGCAAATCCCACTATACTCAAACTACTTTTTTACACCCTACATTTACAACCCCGCACAAAGTGGGACTTCGGGTGCAACTGAGGTTTCAGCGATGTACCGCCAGCAATGGTCTGCCCTTCAAGGTTCTCCACAAACAGCGGCAATTGCGTTAAACGGCAACATTGGCTCAGACAATGTAGGGTACAGTGTTTATGGATTTAACGATGAAGCAGGGGTCATTCAAAACTATGGTTTTTATGGCGCCTACGCATACCACTTACAGCTAAGTGAAAACAACTTCCTTAGCTTTGGTTTGGCCGGTGGATTTCTAAATTCTGGACTAAACAGAACTGCAATTCGTACCATTGACCCATCTGATCCTAACTTGGCCGGAGATTTTAGAGGTAGAGGTATTTTTGATATCAATACAGGATTAAACCTCCGCATTGATAAATTCCAGATTGGTGTTGCTGTTCCCCAACTTCTCGGAAGCCCGGTTAGATTTTTAAATCAACCTGATGACCAGAATCAATTTAGGACCGTTCGCCATTTTATGTTCAACACGCAATACGATTTTGAAATTCAATCAGATCGTGCCGTATTAAGTCCAATGGTGATGGTTAGAGCCGTTCCAAATGCACCTATAATGGTAGATGCTGGTGCTCTCCTCAACCTCAAAGGACTTGGTTTTGTCGGCGCTATGTATCGCTCAGATTATGCCGTTACCGGAAACCTCGGATTTCACATAAACGATCAACTTACTGTGGGTTATGCCTACGATTTTTCAATCAATGACTATTCCTCAAATTTAGGCACTAGTCAAGAAATAATGTTGACTTGGCGTTTTGGAAGTAATTCTAAAGTAGATCGGTTGGAAAACGAAGTGAAGCGCATGCGTCAAATGGATCGCAGACGAGGCGACGACATGGAAAAAACCATTGAAGAGAAAATGGAGGAAATCCGTGACCAGCTGAAAAGAGATTACGAAAAAGCCAAAGAAGAAGCAGAAGGTGATGCTGATGCCATTCGTGAAGCTGCACAACGTAGAGCTGCTGAACAACAGAGACAACAGCAACAACAAAGTCAACAAGGTCAACAAGGTCAAACCAAAACGACCGGTTCGGATGATTTATCTGGTGGAACTACGGCAAGTAAAGTAAAAGCCGGGGATAAAGGATTCTATGTTACCGCAGGTGTGTTTGGTTCTGAGGCCAATGCAAATCGCAGGGTTAGTGCTCTTAAAGACAAAGGATTTGATGCCGGTGTTTTCCACGATCCAGGCAATAATATGTACTACGTATTCCTCTATAAGTTCTCATCTTATAAAGAAGCCAATAAAGCTCGCACCGGTAAACTGAATGGTAAATATGACGGTGATCTTTGGATCAAAGTTGTTGAGTAATTCAGTTGTGAGTCTGCTCTAAAAAGTCCCTTTCTGCCAAAATCTTCCTTGTCGGTAGATTTTGATTGAAATCATCCTTTTTAGAGTGGACTCAGTTGTTTTATCTTTGCAAGACAGTACATTCTCTTGTGAAAATTTTTCATGATTAAAAAAAAGGCCTGCTTTTAATTAGCGGGTCTTTTTTTTGCAAATAATCAAAGACCAACGCATGAATGCCATCGCCTTTCTCGCCGACCAACAATACGCCAAATACGTTCGGCAGATGGTGTATAGTGTGCGAACTTTTGGTCACTGGGAAGAAGACATTATATTGCTCGCTTACGAAATGACCGATACCTCATGGTTTGAGAAACGGGGGGTAAAAGTTATTCATTTAAGTAAAAAGGATTTTGACTTTGGTGATCTACCCGCAAAGCAAACTGTCTATTTTGCCAAACTCTTACTTTTTCATCCCAAATTTTCACAATGGCATAAAATCATTTACCTGGATACCGACATGCTCATTCGAAAGGACATACGAGACTTGCTAAAATACCGAAAATTTGCCGCCGCAGACGATTGTTTCCGCTATCCGGTGATTCACCAAATGGCGCCCCTTGACAGCGATTGGGCAAAAGCTCGTATCAACAAAATTTTGCCCAAAAATCAACTTCGGGCTGTCAGTTTCAATTCTGGTATGATGGTCATCCCTACCGCAGAAAACCAACTGGAAAATTTCGAAAAACTTTGTGCCCTTACGGCTGAATACTGGCGAGAGTCCGCCTATTTCGACCAAGGCATTCTCAATATGCACCTCAACCCATCCCGGGACAGGGTGCCCTACGTATATAACGATTATTATCTCTCCGAGCATTTTAACCGAAGGGGCTTGTTTCGACGGTTTTCCGACAAACACGCAGTCATTTTACACATCATACACCCCAGCAAACCCTGGGATGCCTCAAACCCATATTTCAAGGAATGGCGCAGTCGAATGGAAGCAGCAGAGAAAACCACTGAGTATATAATTGCCGGCAAAGCTCCTTCGCGAATTGGAACTGCTTTGGTAGATTTTGTAAATAGATGGAATGTTGCTGGTGTCTATGTTCGCGGATGGTGGTTGGATCGCTATCGCGGCTTTCGATGGAAAATAAAAACCTTATTTTTACCAAAAAATCACAAGCCATGAATGCAATCGCCGTACTTGCCGATGAAGGGCATCTTGAAATGACCAAGCAAATTATTTATAGTAGTTTTGTCTTTGGAAAATGGAAGGGCGAGTATATTTTATTGGCACACAATATCGAAGACACAAACAAGCTACAGTGGTTTGCCGACCGTCGAATCCACATCATTCAAACAAAAAACCTACTGGACATACCCGGAGAAACCGGAATTTATTACAGCAAACTTCACTTATTTCACCCCGAATGCCGTCATTGGAATTCCATCCTATACCTCGATACGGATATGATGGTTCAATGGGATCTAAACGATTTATCCAAAAAACGTGGATTTGCCGCTGCAAACGATTGCGCAAAATTTAATTTATTACATCAGTTTAGTCCGCGAGACAGAAACCTCAAAACCGAGGAATTTGCCGAAATAAAAAACGTACTTCAAGGTTACGATTTATTCCAAACAGCATTTAACGCCGGCATGATGGTAATTGACAGTCGCAACAACACTTCCGAAAGGTATAAGGCAATTATCGATTTGGCGCAAACCTTTCACCCTTGGTCAACCTACGGAGATCAAGGGATTTTAAACTTATACTTTCAAAAATCCCGGATTAAACTCCCTTATGTTTACAACGATTTCTATCAATCTGATGACTTTAATCGCCGAGGTTTTTTTCGCCGGAAGTCACCCGCCGACGCTGTGATTTTGCACCTAACCTATCCATACAAACCCTGGGATAAAAGAAGTGAATTTTACCCGCTTTGGCACGAATATACCCAAAAGGCGGACTTCCTTTTTGAAATGCCTCAAAAAGGCAAATCTCTACCCGGCTGGCGTTTATGGCGAACTGAATGGATCAATACAATAAATAGTTGGTGGTACGTAAAATGAAATTTTACAACCTGCAAAAACTTAATTCAGTAAAACGATTCTCAAAACCTACCCCATAGCTTGGGCCAAATCTGAAATAATATCTTCAGCATCCTCTATTCCCACACTTAGCCTAATCATGGCGTCAGTCAGGTTGAGGGATTCTTTCACATCATCGGGTACATCGGCATGGGTCATTGAATATGGGTGTTGCGCCAAACTTTCATTGCTGCCCAAACTTACCGCCAGTTTGATGAGTTTTAATTTATTGAGAATAGCAAAAGCCGTTTTTTCACCGCCTGCCACATCAAAACTAACCATGGCGCCCGGTGCAAGACATTGCTTCTTGTAAATTTCAACCTGCTCCACACCCTGACTTTCCAAGCCCGGAAAATATACACGAGTAACTTTTGGGTGATTGAGTAACCAATCGACAATTTTTTGGGCATTTTCTCCTTGGCGATCCATGCGGAGTTTTAGGGTCTCAATCGATCTTGTAAGCAACCAACTGGTGTGTGGCCCGGCCATATTACCGATAAAAGTGCGCATGGTCTTTACAGCGACCATGGACTCTTTATCCCCACAAACCACACCTGCAATAAGGTCTGAGTGGCCATTGAGAAATTTAGTGGCGGAATAACATACCAAATCGGCACCAAATTCGAGCGGCTTTTGCCAGATGGGACCCATATAGGTATTGTCCACCGCGAGCTTAGCATTGATGTTTTCCGATTTCAACTGATCGCGAAAATCTGCCCATGCTTGTATATCAATAAGTTCGTTGGTAGGATTGGCCGGCGTTTCGAGGTAAAGCAATCGCACGCGATCGAGTACGCCGTCGGACTCTAGTTTTTTTCGAATATCTGCCGGATGGACTGAGGAACTAAAAGGATATACCTTGATGCCAAAATCCGTAAGAACGTGTTGGATAAAATGGTGGGTGCCGCCATAGGTCGGATTGCTAAACACCAAAACATCACCGGGTCGCAAAAAGGACAACATCACCGTAGAAATGCCACTCATGCCACTTTCGAATATGGCTGCATCATCACTGCCTTCGTACAAAGCCATACGCTCCTCGAGAATCTGCATATTGGGATTATTAATCCGGCTATAGATAAGACCCATGGGTTCCTCTAGTGGTTTTTCCATTTTCCCATAGGCAATGGCGAAAAACCGTTTACCCTCCTCGGCGTTTTTAAAAACAAATGTAGAAGTTTGAAAAATTGGGGCTTTTATTGCGCCTTCGCTCCATTCGGGGTTGTACCCGTGGGTCATCATTAGTGATTCCGGTTTCATTCAGTATTGGATTTTATGGCTTTAACATTGGCGTAAAGGTAGGCAGATAGGCCATAAAAGAACCGTTAAATCCCCGTGTAAGTAGTCTTTGCAAGAAATGCTCAAATGCTTTGAATTGATGGCATTATCTTGGACTATGCTTAAAGTTTCAAATTGAAATTATATCGGAAATAAAAAACATTATGCTCCATCCAGCATTTCGGAAAGGGCTTCCAAAGAAATCTGCTGATATTGTAAGCGATAAACCTTGCTTTGATCAACGGGTTGTTTCGCCGCCCAAATTTTACCGTCTTTTACTTTATAAGAGAAAATCTCAGCGCGTTCGTTTTTGGGGAACTTTGGTGAAAGCACCTTTCCAGCCTGATTCGAATAGCAGCGCATGATGGAATTGATGTCGGTAAAAATAAGTTGCACCCTGGCGTCCTCTGCACCGGAGTTTACTTCGACAAACATCATGTCCTCTTCGCTGACATTATAAAATTTATCGATATTAATCCAGCCGAGCATAGAAACATTCATCACGAAATTGGCGGCAAATTGCTCGGTTACATCAACACCAAGCGCTTCATATTTTGCCACATGTGCCATATAGGCTTCCTTTCTTCGCTGGCGGTAGGCATCTACTTCTTCTTCAAAAATCAATATCGCCCTCTCCTTCATGGTTTTATTATTTTCAACTATACGCAAAACCTCTTCTGAACTGAAGTAAGCGATACTATCCTCCCTTCTTTGTTTCTTATAAAATTCATAATCCTTTTCAAATTGACGCAAACGCTTCGGAAAGGTAATTTCACTTTGGTCAAATTCTGCCAAACGCAATTGATACCTGTCATAATTTTTTTCGTACTTACGCATAGCCTTTTCGTTTTCGTCATCAGCTCGCTGTCGCAAAGCCACTTTATTTAAAGTAAACCAACGAATTTGCGGCTGAATGTAGGCGGGTTTTTTTGGTTCGATTGGCTTTCTCAATTTCGTTGGCACACTTGGAGGTTGAGGGCCATCATAAACAAATTTGGGGATATTAATATAAGAACTCCTTAATATTGGGTACACTTCATCAAATTCAAAAGCGAAATCACTTTGTACGGGTTGTTCAGTATCCTCCCAATCTTCTCCGGTAGTGGAAGTAAAAACCGTCATACCATCATCAGCAAAGTCGGTAGGTACACTGATTTGAATATCCTTTTGAAGATAAACTTCCTCGCCGTTTAAATCGGTAGCTTCCAGCTTAATCATTCCTCCGGTTTCCAGTATATTTTCACCGCTTTGTGTAGATAAACCATTGATCATCATACTTCCGTAGTCAATTGCCTCTGTCACTTGCATGTTAATATCACCCTCAATGGGCATGCCATTTTGGTCAACAAAAGCAGCATTAGGCACGGTCACCCGACTACCTTTTGGACAAGTAATTGTTATACCTTGTTCATTAGAAAAGGAAGTTGAAACCCGGTATTTTTGCAGAAGAAAATCATTTAATTCACGGGTATTTTCAAAGTAGGTATAAGTAATTCGCAATTCTACTCTGCGGTTTTGTTGGCGATTTTTTTCATCAGAATTGGTAGCCACGGGTTTTCTCTCCCCCAAGTATTGTTCTTTGATATCATGCTCTGCGATCCCAAAATTCTTCAAATACGCCGCTACCGACTTCACCCTTCGTTTTGACAAATTCAAATTATATAAATCATCTCCTTCGCTATCGGTGTGCCCTGATAGTTCGATTTGGAAAGTTTCACCTTCTGGAACAGATTTAATTGCAGCAAGCAATTCCTCTTCCGCTTGTTTGGTGATTTCGTGGCTATCGCTATTAAAGAAAACTGTAGTTTCAATGGATTTTTGCTGTGCCCAAATGAGCGATACCGGAATGATAAAAAGAGTGAATGCAAGCTTTTTCATAAGATTGAAATATTTGGGTTAGATTCTCAGGGAATATGCAAAGATTGAAATTCTTTGTAGAGACTTCTCACCATTATATAACTGGAAATTATGGTTGTATATTGTGTGGTGGGGGTGATTAGAATATTGAAAACCTTTCCATTCTTGCTTGACAACTATGTAGGTCAATCGCACGAATGGCTGCAACACTGGAATTTTTAAATGAAAATGAAGAAACCCAAAAACTTTTACCGCAAATCTCCGGAGTAGGATTCATGGTCAATATCAACGAAACATCCAATCAAGGCGCGATAGCATAATCAAATATCCACATCACCATGAAAATATGCCATTTTATAGGCAAATAATTGTAATCCCGCAGGAATAAAGGCTCCCTGCCAGCTAGTGTGCTAAAGTTGGGCTAAAGAAATTAAACACAAATGAAATGGTTTGCGGAAAATTTCAAATTTAGATGTTCAATATTGAGTCCACTCCAAAAAGGATGATTTCAATCAAAATCGAGGAGATATTTGAACCGAAGCTAACTATATGTCAGTGATAATTCAAAAATTTACCGACAAGGAAGATTTTAGCTGAAAGGGAATTTTTGGAGCAGACTCAATGTTAATTAATAACTATAATATCATCCTTTGAAACATTTTCAAATCTTTTCAACCAAAATTCTAAATTTTGCTCATTTGGCGCCTCCCAATATAAATAATATAAATGTGGAGCTCTAGCTGAATAGCCATTTATAGTTTTTAAATTCAATTCTTGAGTAGCTAACATAGCGTCAATTTGATAATCAATAATACTTCCTTCTACAATTAATGGTTGATATGAAACAATAGCCTCAGAAGGTAAATCTTTTAGCTTTTCAATTAAATTTTGATGACGATCTTGAACATGACTTTTACTAATTGTTGAAAGTTTAGATGGATAGTTAAAATTATCAAATATGAGTAAAGTTAATCCAATAGTAAAAATAAAGAGCCCGCTAAAAAAACCCCAATAATTTTCTTCGCGAGAATGGCGTATTTCGAATTGAGTTTACCCTTGGTGTCGAATATTCGATTCTCAGAAGGTTCATGAGGCCCAAAATCGCTAAATCAACAAAATTATTAAGAGATT
>JAFIEY010000228.1 GCA_020832345.1 Cryomorphaceae bacterium
CATAGGCACATAGAAATCATAGGTCTTGCTAAGAAACCTTATGTGTTATTCTTTGTGAACTATGTGTCTATGTGGTTAGGAAAAAAAGTGGAACACTTTGCACATGCCTAAAGGCATGCTATTTTTTTACCACATAGGCACTTAGAAATCATAGGTCTTGCTAAGAACGACTTTGTATAATCCTTTGTGGTTAACAAAAAATTTGAATCACATGTAAATTAATGATTAAGCGTCAGGTTTTACAACCTTTCCCAAGCATAATATTTTCCAAAAAAAGAATGATTTCGTTTTATTGCAAAATTCCTCTAAGGGTTTTAAATTTGTCGGAAATACTTCTGAATCTTGTAAAATTTCTATCCCATGAAAAAGCATCTCTTGGTAATTTTTCTATTCCCTTGTTTTTTAAGCATAATGCAAGGCCAAAACATGAATCAACTCAGCACAACGGATTCGATAATTGTCCAGGAAGGATTTTTTGGTTTCCGATATTATCAGGGAAGTGAAAGATTGAGAAGCAGTGAGGTGAAGGATATATTGAGGGGAAATAATAATGATGCTTATAAATTATGGAATCAAGCTATGCTCCATAATGGATTGAGTAATGTTGCTGCTATTGTGGGTGGAGGCATGGTCGGATATGGATTGACAGTGGGGGACGACAACTCAAACGGAGGCACTATTGCGGTCATAGGTTTAGGTTTAGTTGTTGGGTCATTAATTCTAGCATCTAGTTACACAAAAAAAATATATAGATCTGTAGATATGTACAATTCAGGGCTAAGACAAAGTGCTTATTTCCGCAGTGAACCCGAAATCCATTTTGGCTTTACTTCAAATGGCATGGGACTTATTTGGCGATTTTGATTACCCAGATTTGGATGTCGTTTGACATGGGTTAGGCTGTACCTTTGCCACTCTTTAAAACTCACTTTAGATTAAAACTTTCGCTATAGAAAATAATCATTAGTGAGTTAAATCCGACCGATAAAAACATTTAGTTCGGATCGAAATAAACCTACTTCAGATGACAAGTATAAAAAATCAACAAGCGATATTAGACAAATTGGGTATTGAATCCCTAAACGCCATGCAGGAAGAATCGCTACTCAAAATTAAATCTTCATCGGAAGTGGTGTTGCTCTCCCCGACGGGAACGGGGAAAACCCTGGCGTTTTTGCTACCCATTATAGAGATGTTGAAGGAAGGCCACGTGGGTGTCCAAGCCCTGATTATGGTACCTTCACGGGAATTGGCCACTCAGATAGAACAGGTCATGCGCGAAATGGGCACGGGTTTTAAAACCAATGCCGTATATGGTGGTCGCCCGATGTCGCAAGATAAAATTGACCTAAAACATCCGCCTTCCGTGCTCATCGGAACACCCGGTCGCATTGCAGATCACCTGCGACGTGAAACTTTTTCGGCTGCCGGAATACACACCTTGGTTCTGGACGAATTTGACAAATCTTTGGAAGTGGGTTTTGAAACGGAGATGAAAGAAATTGTGAATGCCCTTCCGAAGTTGAAGAAAAAAATCCTCACTTCGGCAACCAAGAAAATTGAAATCCCGGCTTTTGTTCGATTAAAAAACCCGGTTCATCTCAATTTTCTCAAGGAAAAAACATCACGTTTGAAATTAAAAACGGTGGAATACACCGAAAAAGAAGGCCTTACAACCTTACTAACCATTTTACGCCACCTCAATGGCAAGCCGGGCGTGGTGTTTTGTAATTTTTGCGAAACAGTAGAGGATGTCAGCGATTTCCTCACCAAGCATCGTTTTCCGCACGGTTGTTTTTACGGTGGCATGGAACAGCAAGAACGTGAACGCGCCCTGGTAAAATTCCGCAATGGCACCCATCGCGTTTTGTTGGCCACTGATTTGGCTGCACGAGGCATTGATGTGCCGGAAATTCAGTTTGTGGTTCACTATGAACTACCCTCCAAATCCGATGAATTTATCCATCGCAATGGTCGCACTGCCCGGATGATGAGTGATGGCTCAGCATACATCATGAAATGGAGCTACAAGCCCCTTCCCGAGTTTATGACGGAGTTTCGCTCAAAACTCATTCCCGTAAGTGAATTATCAAAAACGAAGTCGGAGGCTGCTATATGGAAAACCTTATACGTCACCGGCGGACGCCGCGATAAAATTTCAAAAGGCGACATTGCCGGTTTGTTCATCAAGCAGGGAAAACTAAACCCTGATCAGTTAGGACTAATTGAGGTGAAGCAAGATTTTACTTTTGTGGCCGTTCAAGAAGATTGCATCAACACACTTTTACCTTTGATCAACAACGTTAAACTGAAAACCAAAAAAGTACGGGTTTCGGAGTTGGATTGAGATTTGAGAAGAATCAAAGTCATTAAATAATGTCTGTCTATAAAGATCTGATAGCTTCGTTATGCTAGGTTAAATAAAAGGTCATTTACTAATTGAGTCTGCTCCAAAAAGTTCCTTTCTGCCAAAATCAACCTTTTGGGAGTGGACTCAAATATAGTTGTTTTTTGCTATTTCAACTCAATTTCAATTTCATCACCATTTTTAATTTGAAAGGCCCTCCTTTGAGAAAAATTGACATTTTGCTCTATGGCAACAAAATAATTTCCCGGCAATAAATCTGAAAATGTAACCTCATATCTCGTGTTAAATGCATGCTGAAATTTAGTGGTAAATAACGCGTGATTCTTTTGAACCGATTGGTTTATCAATGAAATATCAAAGACACCAACAAGAATATCTTTAGTAGGAACATTATTAAAACCAACAACTGTCGTCCACAAGGTAACACTTCCGGCTTTTTCTTTCTTACACCCCGCGAAGGTTAGTATTATGATGAAGATAATAATGGGTAATCTGGTGATTTTTACAAAAAAGGATTTTCTATAGCTCATGGTATTTGCGTAAAATATTCAATATTAACTGAGATGGCGTACGATTAAGACAAAATGCTTTTCAAGAAATTTCTAATAGGTTTTGATTTCTTTCTTGTTTTGCACAAAAGTATTGTCTAGGTTCAAAAATTCAAAATGGATTTTTATAGGCCAAGCAACCAAAACCTTTACCTTTCGCGATGATATCGAAGAGAGCACTTCTTACAACACTAAAGTGGATGGCGATAGGGTAAGCTTAGATATAATTGGTAACCGATTTATTTCCTTGTATTTTTAAGGCATCGCAGAGAATGCATTTTCGTTTTAAGACTAACAATATTAGGAACTTGATTAAAACCCATTGGATTGCGAAAAAACCACATCTATCTCGAAACTATTCTAATAAACAAAAATCCGCTTTTGCAAAAAACATTAATTTGGTCAGTTTAATGACAAAATTTACGTAAATTTAGTCATTAAACTGACAGATTTTACATTTTTCAGGTGATATATAAAACATGAGTCCACTCTAAAAAGGATGATTTCAATCAAAATCGAGGGGATTTTTGAACCGGAGCTAGTGAGGATTCAAAAGTCTATCGACAAGGAAGATTTTGGCAGAAAGGGACTTTTTAGAGCAGACTCAAACTTTTAATTCAAATTGGATAGATGTATTGAAAAAACGTGGCGCAATAATGTTAATCTAAAATAAGGTTGAAATATTTAAATTCATATATTTACAAAATATTTTAATGATATATCATTAAAAATCCCATCCAGAAAATGTAAATATGGTCAGTTTAGTGACAGAATTAATGTAAATTTGGTCAGTTTAATGACAGAATTCATATTTTTATGTATATTTGTGGGGATGATACAAAGACAAATATTAAGCATACTGGAAAAAAACCTGACCAGGCAAAAAGTGACCTTGCTGCTTGGTGCCCGGCGAGTGGGCAAAACAGCGCTTTTACGCAAATTGTATTTGCAGCATGAGTCCAATGCCTTGTGGCTTAACGCAGAAGACGCTATTACAGAAAACATGCTGGAAGAGCGAAGTGTCGCGAATTACAAAAGACTCATTGGCGACAAAACCCTGCTCATCATCGATGAAGCGCACTTTATCCCAGACATAGCCCGCAAGGCCAAGCTAATGATAGATAATATAGAACCATTGCACGTTATCCTAACCGGTTCGTCAGCTTTTGAATTGGAGCAAAATGCAGCTCCATTAGCGGGGCGCACTTTCACCCTACACATGCACCCATTGGCACAAAGCGAGTGGCAATCAACCGAAAATGCCATTCAAACCAAAGAAAATCTCCCTGATCGCTTGGTGTATGGAAGTTACCCTGAACTTTCCGCTATTTCGGATTTGAGGGAAAAGGTGTTTTACCTTAACGAGCTGGTAAACACCTATTTACTCAAAGACATCCTCATCTTTGAGCAAATCCGCAATGCCCAAGTAATGAAAGATTTATTGGTATTGCTGGCTTATCAAATAGGGAATGAGGTTTCCGTCAACGAGTTAGGTCGGCAGCTTGGTATGAGTAAGAATACAGTTGAGCGCTATTTAGGTTTATTTGAAAAAGCGTTTATCATCTTTCCCTTAAGCGGATACAGCAATAATTTGCGCAAAGAAGTGCGTAAAAGCAAGAAATATTACTTTTGGGACAATGGCATTCGAAACGCATTGATCAATGATTTTTCATTAAGCACAACCCGCAGTGACATTGGTGCTCTGTGGGAACAATATTTCATTCAAGAAAGACGTAAGTTTAAAGACTATCGTTTGGAGGTTTATCAACAGCATTTCTGGCGAACTTACGACCAGCAAGAAATTGACTTGGTCGAAATTGAAAATCGACAACTGCAAGCTTTTGAATGCAAGTGGAAGCCACATAAAAGTCGAGTGCCCAAGGCATTTAGCAAGGCATATCCCCAAGCAAGTTTTACCGAAGTTAATCCGAATAATTATTTAGATTTGATAATGGAGTAAAAGATCCCTAAAAATGGATTGAAATTAGATCTCCAAATTAGAATTTTCCAAAAAAAGGTTTTGCGGCACTCCTGAAATCAATTTCGGATTAATTTTTGTGTATAAATTTATTATGTTAAAATAAGTGTCTAATTTCAACTATTGTTTGCAAATAATCTTTGAGTCCACTCTAAAAAGGATGATTTAAATCAAAATCGAGGGGATTTTTGAACCGGAGCAAGTGAGGATTCAAAAGTCTATAGACAAGGAAGATTTTGGCAGAAAGGGACTTTTTAGAGCAGACTCATCCTTTAAATGGTGTGTGTCAGTGTATAACAAATATATAAGCCAAACTTGAGCAGATACGAATTAAAAAACATGATTCATGCAGTACTTCAGACACGATACAACCTTTAATCCCACCAAAATACTGCTGTATTCATTAATTTTATGTTTTATTATGTTTTCCTATACCAGTTTATGGGGTCAAAATCAATATGATTTTTTTATTGAAAAAAACATCAATGCCGAATCAGAAATTGACCGATATGATTTTGTTACTTTACGGTATGTTGGCCTTGGTAAAATGATTGTATTCCATCATGGATTTAACCTTGGTTTTTCTGATCAAAATACAGATCTTCCAACACTAAATAAAAACCATGATGCTGGTTTAATGTCAACGTTTATGATAAATATAGGCATGAGAGGTATGTCTCCTTTTAATATGAAGCACACCATAAACTTCGATTTTTCTGTTGGAGGAAGTGACCATTCTTTGGGAGGATTTTTTGGAATTCAGTATGGAAGAATTTGGAATCACCCAGAAAAAAAATTCATGTACGTTTTGATTGAGGGTGGCCCATTTTATAATTGGGTAGAATACCACTATCCTACTTATAATGAAAATATTATATTCAGTACAGAAGGTCTTGGTTTTGGCTTTACAGCAGAGGCAAATCTGCCACTATCACAAGGGCTCGGCTTTTTCATGAGGGGAGGTTTCCAATTCCCCGTTATGGAATTTCGAAGACGATTAATTTTTGATGCAAAAGAAGAGGATGAGCCTCGTTTGGGCAAATATTCAGAAAAAGACCCAAATATGGATCTTCGCTATAATAACAGGAAAATTTTCAGACATGCATTTTATATCTGTTTTGGTCTATCACTTTCTATTGATGAGTAAGTTTATGCGATAAAACCATTTAAGATATGGTTGAATTTTCACCAAAGGATGATGCTAAATAACGTGCATGAAAACTAAGTTTCTCAATAACCTTTAATTACTGAGTCCACTCTAAAAAGGATGATTTCAATCAAAATCTAGGGAGTTTTTGAACCGGAGCAAGTGAGGATTCAAAAGTCTATCGACAAGGAAGATTTTGGCAGAAAGGGACTTTTTAGAGCAGACTCATTACTGTTTCAACCACTTCTCTTGATACAATACCTGGCCTTGTGCATCAACAACTCGAAGCACATACATACCTGAACGTAAATGTTGAACAGACATTTGTGCATCCTTAGAATTATCAATGATTTGACAATGCACTTTTCGGCCTTGCAAATCAGTTATTTCAATACCAGCGTTTTGTATTTCTTTCGATATTTTCAGGTGTAAAACATCATCAGTTGGATTAGGATAGATGGTGAATAAAGTTTCACGTTCGTGAACATCTACCGAAATGGAGGAGAAAAAATCGCAATCGCTCGTCCAGGTAGGCTGGTATTGAAGGTTGTAGTTGGTAAAACATCGAAACCCATAAAAATTTGCGTGATACGGCATTCCGAAACAGTTATTTATGGATGTGCTTCCATCCCCATTTAGCACGCCCATGTCTCGATAAAAGGGAATAATAATGCTATGCTCTTGCAGGCAATAATTGATTTCTCGTATTCAGATTTTTGGAGGCTACTACTTAATGCAGACTACTGCTTTATCATTTTTCTGGAAATGATCCCATTGGTTGTGCTTACCCTCACAAAATACACACCACTAGCCAAATCGCTTACATCAACATTAATGCTATTAGATTTTACTGAGATAGCTTTTACAACTTGCCCTTTTGCGTCAATAATAATAAGGTTTTGCTGCCCTTTGTTTTCCTCGGGCAAAGTAACTTGTATAAAATTATTGGTGGGGTTAGGATAAACGTCAATACTATTTTCATGTAAAAAATAATCATTAACTGAAATGCTGCTTCCTACGTGAAATTTGACTAAAAAGGCATCAGGAGTAGAAATATTAAATGGGCTGTTATGTGTCATTTGGTGACCATTTAAGGCAATCCCTTCCAATGAATTTGTCCCACCCGAAATATAGAAGTGGCTACTGCCACCTAAAGCAATGGAATACAAGGTATCGAATTGGTCGCCACCAAAATAAGTACCCCATTGAAGCATCCCATTACTATTAAATTTCGCCATATACACATCTCGCCATGTCAGCGTGTCCTTATATCCATTATGGGCAATGTTATTTGTAGAGTTTGTAGAGCCCGCCAAATATATATTATTATTCACATCAACATCACAGGCAACTCCTACATCTGATGAACTACCACCATAATAAGTGGCCCATTGTCGAACTCCATTACTATTAAACTTTACCAAAAAAGCATCCTGCCATCCACCAAGACTTTGATTTCCATGAACCATTTGATGTCCATTAAAAGCAATATTTGATGTTGAATAAGTCGTTCCTGCCAGATAGTAATTGCCATTTCCATCTACTGCAATAACATTTCCTTTTTCGCCACCGCTTCCACCATAATAGGTTCCCCATACTCGATTGCCCGAGGCGTTGAACTTTGCGAGAAAGGCATCACCATATCCAACCATTGATACTTGGGTGGCATAGGAGTTTTGGTGACCATTATTTGCAATTCCATTGGTCGATGTTGTTGTGCCCGCAAGGATTACATATTCGCCGTCTGTAGCAACGGATGTGCCAACATCAGAAGAACCTCCTCCATAATAAGTGCCCCATTGCCGAACGCCATTGCTGTTGAATTTTACCAAAAATGCATCAGATTCTCCACCAAGGGAATTTTGATGGCCATTAAAAGCTATTCCCAAAGTAGATGTTGTATGGCCAACAAGGTAAATGTAACTTTCCCCCTCTAAAGCACATGCAAATCCCAAGCTCCAATCATTACCACCATAATATGTCGCCCATTGTCGTACGCCATTACTATTGAATTTTACTAAAAAGGCGTCTGAAGAACCATTGCGAGCATTTTGATGCCCATTATGAGAAATCCCCGAAGAAGATCTAGCTGTCCCGGCAAGATAAACATTATTGTTACCATCAACCGCTATGGATCTTCCATTATCAAAGGAATTTCCTCCATAATAGGTCGCCCATTGTCTAACGCCATTACTATCAAATTTAACCAAAAAAGCATCTGAATTTCCTCCAAGCATATTTTGATGTCCATTATCAGAAATATTTGTATTTGAGCGTGTTGCCCCAGCTAGATAAACATTTTCATCCTTGTCAACCGCACTAGCAAAACCTTGATCCCAGCTACTCCCTCCATAATACGTCCCCCAAACTCGCGCGGGATCAATGGTCAAAGTCTGGTTGGAATCGTACTCGCCGAGGGCAAAACTCAGTGTATTTCCTTCCAGCACAAAATTCGTAGGCACGTTTTGATTGTTTTGAAAACTCACCGGAGCCTTTTCGGTAAAGCTACCCATACGGTTTCCATGAATGAGGTTGCCGTCTTCGTCGAGATAAAGTTCTTCATGATGGGAAAAAGTCAATTCTATTTCATCGGGGTCAGCACCGGGGTGAACGATAAAATCGTATTTAAAGCCGCCTTCGCTTATGTAAATCACCCAGTCAATTCCAGGATAAATGTCTTTGTAGGTAACTCTCTCAAAATGATATACGTTCAACACATCGTGATTATAATAATTAACAAAGTCATTGCTTTTCCCTTCGGGAATGATATCCGCATTAGGATTGGCATTCACCAAGTGCATGTTCATTCGATACGTCTCTAGTTGAATCTCTTTTTCCAACTTGAGCATCTGCTCCATGGCTTCCTGCTCCCCAAATTTATTCATTGCATTACTGAAACCTTCCGGAAGGTGCGTACGGTTAAACTGAAAGGCAATTCCTCCACTGCGCAACAAATAAATGTTAGCATTGCCTTGTTGCAAAAAAAACAAAACATCATAAGCGTCTTTACCGTCCATCTGTTTTATTTGTCCCATGTTTTCGGTAAAGGCAAAAGCTTGATTTTGAAACATCTGATCACCCTTTGCGACAGAAACCTCGGTCTCATTCATCTTTGGCGCTCCGCCATAACATAGGGTTGACAAACTTGTAAATAATCCAAAAATGGAGGCATAAAGTGTTAACTTCATTAGTTGTATTTTTAAAAGTAGAGTCTGCTCCAAAAAGTCCTATTCTGCCAAAATCTCCCTTGCCGGTATATTCTTTTCCTTCACTAACAAACAGTTCGCGGCGGTTCAAAACCCCACTCGATTTTGATTGAAAACATCCTTTTTGGATTGGACTCAAAGTATAATAAATAATCAGGAAAAAATTACCTTATTTCACTATGATAATTTCTTTAGTTTTCATTGTGCAATTTAATGCCAAATTTTTGAAGTCGCCCGATTTGGAGATTCTATCAACCATTAAACTTCTTTTCGGCCACCATTAGGTTCATCTCACTGAGTTTTTCCCCACCTTTAATGCCAAAATCCAACGTGCGAATGGGGAATGGGATGGTAATATCATTCTCATCAAAAGCCTTTTTTATTCGCATAATGGCTTCACTGCGTGCTTCTAAGAAAACTGGAAGCTCAGGTTTGTTTAACCATACAAACACCAATAAGTTGATGGAACTGTCACCAAACTCCTTAAAAAATACTTTTACCGGATCTGGTGTGCGATTGTCAAGTGCTTCAATAGCCTCCATAACAACCCGTTTAACTTTTTCTAAATCATCACCATAAGAAACTCCAACTTCGAGATCAAGGCGTTGCTTTTCCGCTCGGGTGTGATTTGTGAGTGCCGATTGAAAAATATCTTTATTGGGAATGATGATCTTTTTACCTTGAGGCGATCGAATGATGGTTTCCCGTAAATTCACTTCTTGTGTAAATCCAATAATCCCATTAACTTCAATGAGATCGTTTATGCGGACAGGACGGCGAAATGAAATAAGAATACCGGCAATAAAATTGGTTGCAATATCTTGAAAAGCAAACGCGAGACCCAAACTCAGAATACCCACACCGGCTAAAATAGACGTTACCGCCCGATCTAACTGCAATATAGTCAATGCTATAAAAATCACAACTGCAAATAACGAGATTCGAATTACAATAACGAATAGGTTATTCAATAGCTTTTGTTCGGATACTTTGTCGAGCATTTTTCCGGCAAAACGACCAAATCGCTTGACCAGTTTAAAACCAAGAAAAGTAAAAACGATGCTAAGGGCCAAGTTGGGAAGCAACAAAACCAGCTGTTCAAACCAGTGGTAAAGCTTATCAATTAAAAGTTGAAAAATTTCTTGCATAACATTGATTTTTTAAATTTCGCGGTAAATGTAATAACTTTTAAAAATTTGGGAAATAAAAACTTTAACTACACGTTTTCAGTAATAACAAGAAAAATACGGCGCAATTACAGCAGCATGCCACCCGCCCACAACGACTAAGACCTCGTGTCCTTGATCAACGGTTTCAGTAATTACCCGCACCATGTGGAGATCCCTGTATTTGTTGGCAGTTTGATTTACTTTATTATATACCGTATTGGTTTCATTAGCCTGAAAATTAGCTGATTCAAAGGCTTCATAGGAAAACGGTTTTTGAAAAACCCGTTCAAAAATTGCCCGAAAATATTCCGCATTCATCATTTCGGGCGTCACCGGAAATCCTTCTTCTGCCAAGTCCCTAACTGCAATTTTATAATATGTATCAAAATTTAAGTTTTGGTGCTTCCAATAGGTTATTTGTAAACCCAAGGTGGCTAAAAATACTTCTTCATTTGAAAATCTTTGAGTGAGGTATTCGTATTTTTCCCGAGTTGGCGGCTCCAAGTTTTTCGCATCAATCCCCAAACTATCAGCTAAAAAAACGGCATACCCCATTTCCCCATAAGTCGAAATGGTTTCGCTAATATCTCCTTTAATAAATGAAATTCCATCACCCTCGTAAAAAATTACATCGGGGCGAATCTTCCTTGCAATTGCGGTTATTTCTGAAATCTGATCATCTTTCGGATTAAAGGTGTGGTAGGTTCCATACACGAACAAACTAGAATCCGAATTAACCGCATAAATGTAGGGAAGTGAAAATTTTTGTGAACTTATTTGATCATATTGTAAAAACTTCTCCTCACAATTTATTTCATTTGGTACACATCCTGCCAAAAGAAAAAAACTGAACATGAGGGCTATTTTATTCCAATGATGTACCAAAATATTTTGGATTTGGTTTTACTAAAAAAAGAAAATTCCAAAGATTTTTATTTGAAAAGTCCAAAGATAGAATAAAAACACAAAGTGTTAATCTAAAAAACGAATTCTAAAAAAAGGTCTAAAAACACAAAAAGGAATCCACCTTGCCGGTGAATCCCTCTTTGAATCGCAATATGACCAATTGCGCGGACGTAATCTTAAAACGGTTGTGTTTTTAGTTTATTTTAATTCTGCATATTAAAATTTTGGTCAATAATCGATTTTAGGGAGATCAACAATCTTTAATAAAAGCAAATCAATCTATCCTAAAAGCTTCCAAAAATAAAACATTTTACCACAATACAACCCCATCAAATGCGTAAACGATAACTTTTAATTAGTTAACGGTTTTATCTACATTAATATGGGGCGCGTGGGTGAAAATAAATCCTTCCAGGCACCGGGTGGCCCCAATTGCTCTTCAGCAAACCCATCCAAAAAATCAAGGGTTTCCGCCGATAATAGCGCTTGAATTTGCTCCATGGCTTCATCGCTTAAAAATGCTTCTTGCACTTCTCCATCGTTAAAAATAGCTGCACCTTGTACATATTCACAATCCACCAACAACTTTCCGGTTACAATACATTTTGTAGAATCAACCGGCGCCAAGCCCAACATAAACGTCTGAAGATTTTCCCTCGATTCACGGGAAATTTCACCCTGCTTTGCCTCAAGACAATCCGTACACATCACAAGTTCAAAAATAGCGGAAAAACCAAATTCTCCGTAATTTTTCCATGCTTTTTCAGACACAAAAGTATCTTCTCTATTCAGTGCCTTTTCACAAATATTGCATTGGCGAGAACCGCCGTCTTCAAATGTAAAGTTCATTCGCTTTTAGTTATTACGTCCACTTCAAAAAGGATGATTTCAATCAAAATCGAGGGGATTTTTGAACTAGGGCTAACCATTTGTTAGTGAGGGTTCAAAAATCTACCGACAAGGAAGATTTTGGCAGAAAAAGACTTTTTGGAGCAGACTCATTATTTTAAATCAATTACCTAATTTCTTAAAAAAACATAACACTATCGGCCTCCATTATTCTCCAAATCCACCAAACAATTCCCATCCAATTCCGGAATAGGTTGGTTAAACAACAAACTCAAAAATTCCGTTGTTTCCACGGCATAATACATCAAACAATTGCTGTTATTACAATGACCTTCTTTCCCTTTGTGATTTTCAACCATGGGCGTCCCAATGTCAACCAAACCTAGTAAATGCCCCAACTCATGCAGCGTAACCACAGTCTCTACTTTTTCACGGCTCGGACGACTCAATCCACCGGAATTATTTACGATGGTCTCCCCCATCAATGCGCAGGACAGATTTTGATACGCCACACCCAAAACATTAGGACTGCTGTATTCGCCATCAACAATGCAAATCCAAATGGTAAGGGTGTTCTCTTCAGGAAATACGGTTCGGTGTTCATCCTCATAAGTTCGCAAATCATCAGGCGAATAAGCGGATTTTCCGCCAGAGGGTACTTCGCGTGTAATTACCTCAATTCCGTCACTTTTATAAATGCGGCTTTCTAAAAATGACTTCGTTGCATTGATGGTTCCCGAACGCAACTGCATGCCGGGCATATAAGCAATCTCCAAAACCAACTTGGTAAATTTATCTTCACTGAGAATATCGTTTGCTGAACTTCCCACTCGGTTTTTTACAGAATATGGATCATCACTGCCATTTTTATCATCATCTTGCTTACAAGCCACCGACGATAATAATATTAAAAACAATACAATAAGAGGTTTGCTGCCTAAAAAGAATACAGATAATTTCATGGTTAAAAACGATTTGTTGTTGCTCAAATATAGCCCTATTTTTCTAAAAATGAAAATTTATTTAACCTCATACATAACCCATTTGTTCAAAATAACTTAACTCACAATTAATCTGTTATATATGAAGTTTATCAACCTTTGTAGAGAAAAATAATGTCTATTGAAAACATTGCGCACCCTTGACATAGTTGTCATCTCCGACATTCACTTGGGCACCTACGGATGTCATGCAAAAGAATTGTATCGATACCTAAAAAGTATTGAACCAAAAACCTTGATTCTCAACGGAGACATTATCGATGTATGGCAATTTAGAAAGCGGTATTTCCCGCCGGCCCACCTCAAGGTTCTCAAGAGAATTTTAGGTTTGGCTGCAAAAGGATGCAAAGTCTATTACCTCACCGGCAACCACGATGAAATGCTCAGAAAGTTTTCTGATTTTTCTATTGGAAATATTACCCTTGCCGACAAGCTTCTCCTCAATATTGGAAACAAAAAAGCCTGGTTCTTTCACGGCGATGTCTTTGACGCTTCCATCCAAAACGCCAAGTGGTTGGCAAAATTAGGCGGCTGGGGGTACGATACACTCATCTTACTCAACCGACTTACCAATTTATTTTTAGTGAAAATGGGCAAGGAACCATATTCACTGTCGGCGGCCATCAAAAAAGGTGTAAAGTCTGCCGTAAAATATATCGGTGATTTTGAAAATGTAGCCGCAGAATTAGCAGTTGAAAACGGCTACGATTATGTGGTTTGTGGTCATATCCATCAACCACAAATGCGCATCATTACCAACAAAAAAGGCGCCTGCGTATATTTAAACTCCGGAGATTGGATAGAAAATTTAACCGCCCTGGAATATAATGACGGGCGATGGGGACTCTATCGATATAAGGATAATATACCTGAATTTGACGATTCCCGCGATGACGATGTTTCTGTTATCGATATTTCAACATTAATTCAAAAAGTTACAGCACAAGGTGAAGATTCTTTACGGAATACAGGGAACGGGTAACGGCCATATAAGCCGAGCTTTAGAAATTATTCCATTTCTTCAAAACCATGGAGAAGTGGATATTTTGATTTCGGGCAATGAGTACAACCTGAGCTTGCCATTTCCCATCAAATACAAATTCGAAGGCCTGACCTTTTATTACAACCAGAAGGGAGGAATGGATTATTGGAAAACCTTCAGGAAATTAAAACTTCGCAAATTTTGGCGCAACGCGTGGAATTTGCCGGTTAGAAGTTATGACCTTGTCATCAGCGATTTTGAGCCCGTAACAGCATGGGCATCCTGGATAGAGGGAAAATCATGTCTCGCCCTTAGCCATCAGGCGTCTTTTCTAGCCAAAAGCACTCCCCGTCCCAAAAAACCATCAGCTCTTGGAGAGTGGATTTTGCGCAAATATGCAACCGCAAATACTTATATTGGTTTTCACTTCAAATCCTACGAAAACAATATTTTCCCACCCGTCATTCGTCGGGAAATACTGGAGGGTTCCATCCGCGACGCGGGGTTCTTTTTGGTATATCTGCCTTCCATTTCGGATGAAAACATCGCAAGCGTTTTGCAATCTTTCCCCAACATTCAATGGCGCGTGTACTCAAAATGGGCCCATGAATCCATCGACAAAGGTGCTGTAAAAATTTATCCGGCTGACGCAAATGCATTTGCAAGGGATCTGAAAAATTGCACCGGGGTAATCACCTCCGCCGGATTTGAAGTCCCCGCAGAAGCCATGTATTTGGAAAAGAAACTATTGGTAGTTCCGATAAAAGGGCAATATGAACAACTTTGCAATGCCGCTGCCTTAGAAACATTAGGGGTAAAAGTTATATCAAATATCTTCGATAATGAACAAGCCATTAAAGATTGGATCTACGCCCCCATTTCCTATCAATTGCTGTCGGCAGATGACACCTGGAAGGATGCGCTTCTCGAAAAAATGCAAATCCTGAAAAAGGAGAAGTTGGTGTCGTAATTCTTTTGAACAGGTAATTTTCGATTTTTTTTTATTCATCATTAAAAAGTGAGTCCACTCCAAAAAGAATGATTTCAATCAAAATCGAGAATATTTTTGAACCGGAGCAAGTGAGGATTCGAAAATCTACCGACAAGGAAGATTTTGGCAGAAAGGGACTTTTTGGAGCAGACTCAAAAGTGTAATTTTTACCCTTGATGCAAAACATTGGTAGGAATTGTTTAGATTTGCTGTCCCATAAAATATTTAAAAGTATGATGAGCGCTGCAAATCTTAGATTGTTCTTTTTTTCTTGGTTGGTGTTTTCTGCATTTGCAGGTTTTAGCCAAAATTATTTTCAACAAACTGTCAATTACCAAATTGACGTCACCCTCGACGATGAAAACCACTTTCTCCACGGGCATATCCTCATGGAATACACCAACAATGCACCTCATGCATTAGAAGAAATTTTCATTCACGCCATGCCCAATGCATACCAGAAAAAAACCGCTTTATACAAGCAAATTGTGGAAATGGATAAGGGTAAAGCGCATCTTTTTAACGATCCGGATAATTTGGGTTTTATGGACTCGCTTTATTTTGAAATTGACGGCAATCACCACGAACACAGTATATACGAAGGTCATCCTGACGTTTTGAAAATAAAACTTTCCGAAAAGCTGCCGCCCGGAAGCACCATCCGAATCAACACACCTTTTCGCGTGAAAATCCCCTCGGCTATGATTTCCAGATTGGGGCGCATTGGGCAGGATTATATGATAACGCAATGGTTTCCAAAACCAGCGGTATATGATCACGAGGGCTGGCATCCCTATCCATATCTCACCATAGGAGAGTTTTTCTCAGAATTTGGACGTTTTGAAGTCAATATTACCCTGCCTCATAATTACTATTTAGGTTCTACGGGGGTTTTGCAAAACGAAGAAGAATGGGGGCGCATTACCCGAAGGATTCACGAAACTGCTTCGGGAAGCCTATCTAACCTAAAAGGTCCTATCAATTCCAGTAAGTTCAACAAAACCCTGACATATATTCAAGACAGCATACACGATTTTGCTTTTTTTGCCTCCAAAACATTTTTAATCGAATCCGACACCATTCAAATCGATGGGAAAGAAGTTATCTCCCTGGCCATGTACCAACCCGGAAACTCTAAGAATTGGTCGAATATCGGGGTAAAACATATCTCCAGAGCTGTAAAGTTTTATTCCGATGAGGTTGGGTCCTATCCCTACAAATACGTCACAGCAATAGACGGAACCATCGCTGCCGGCGGAGGCATGGAATATCCCATGGTAACCATCATTGGCAATATGACCGGGCCAACCCTCGACCGGGTAATTGCCCATGAGGTTGGACACAACTGGTTTTACGGTATGTTGGCCACCGATGAACGCCGTTTTCCCTACCTCGATGAAGGTATGAATTCTCACATAGAGAAAAAATACATGGAAAAATACTATCCCAACGAAGGCATGTTTGGCGACATAAAAGCCTTTGGTTTTCAGCATTTCAAGAAGAAAGACGAACATTATTTAACGTATAAACTCAGCGGGAGCTGGAACACCGACCAGCCGATGAATTTGCCCGCTGACGAATATTCCGAACTCAATTACGGCAGTGTAGTTTACGCCAAATCCGCGGTGGCCTGGGATCACCTAAGAGGCTATCTGGGCGAGGAAGTTTTTATGGAAGCCATGCACCACTATTTTAAAACCTGGCGATTTCGCCACCCGGGGCCTGAAGATGTCCGTCGCAGTTTTGAAGAAATTTCGGGGAAAGATTTGTCGTGGTTTTTTGAAGATATTGTAACCACCACAAAAAAAGTAGATTACCGCATCGTTTCTGTCAAAGAGGAAAATGGACAATTAATAGTAAAAGTGCAGAACAAAGGCGGTATTGAGGCGCCGGTACATTTAGCTTTTATGAACTTTGAATCGGTTGATGGTTTTAAACCAAAGTACGACCCGAAAAAAGTTGTTATGTCGCATTGGGAGGAGGGATTTTCCGGCAGCAAAACTTTTACTTATCCATCAGAAGGCGCCAATATTGTCGTACAGAACCCCGACAACCAAAGTATAGATATCTTTCCGCATAACGATGCTGCCACCTTAAAAGGCGCTTCGTTTCGACGCACTACTTTCGGAATGATTCCTCATCTTGACAACCGGGAAGAGTTGCGGCACATGGCAACTCCCTGGCTGGGAGGCAATGCGGGAGACGGTTTTATGATGGGTTTAATGTTCCACAATACCTCCGTTTTTGGGAGAAAGTTTCAGTACTACGCTTCCCCGACTTACGGTGTTGGGAGCAACCAAATGGTCGGACTTGCGGGCCTTACCTACCGATGGTTTACACATTCTTCCTCCTGGTTAGAAAACATAGAATTCAATGCGGAAGTAAGCCGCTTTCACACCAATTCAGAAGCAACTGCCGGCGAATCTTCTATGGAATTAGACTATTACCATCGTTTTAATCCCAGCATGGTTTTCCATTTTAAAAGAAAAAACCGCAAGAAAAATTTCAATCATAAAGCGGGCATACAAATGCGATGGATTCAAATTTTTAATGAAGTGCAATTGATCGACCCAATGCAAACCAATCTATTTGCCCATGAAGTGTTTTATCAGTTTGAAAGAAAAAATTACAACCACTTTCAAACGGGGCATTTCGGTGTAGAGCTTGTGGGGCAAGATCATGAACTATTACCAACCTTTTCCAACAATAAAATCAACTTTACTTATGAATACGGGAGACGTTATTTCAAGGATAATTTTATAAAAATGCGGATTTTTTCCGGATTTATGACTCCGGCAGCAAACACTGCGCTAAATCCCTTTGGCTATACTTTAAGCGCCTGGAGTGGCGTTGAAGATTACCGACGCGACGAATTCTTTTTTAATCGCGCTGGAAACACCAGCCAGTATTTGCAGCAGGAGGGCGGATTTTTAGTACACACCAATATTCGCGCATATTCCAGCATGAATACCGTTCGTTTAAAATTTGACTTACCCTACCTGCCTCTTTCTATTTTTGGAGAAGGTGCATTTTTTGATGCCCCGGGCACCGCATCCGGCGATAATGCAAGTTGGAAAACCCATTATTCAACCGGTATCATCTTCGACATCATACCCGATATTTTCAGCATTGGGTTGCCCTTAATCCACGACGATGAATTGAGTGCCATGGTGGACGACCTCCAACCCAAATTCATCAATCGCATTCGGTTTAGTTTAAAACTTCGCGAACTAAGTCCGAGTAAGTTGTTGCGGAATATTTTTTAAAGCACTTATATTTGAATTATCGGATTGAATCTCGTTAGATCAAAATTTATTTATAGTGGTCTGATGGAAAATCCTTGTTTGAACAATACCCTAAGTTATTTATGCCTATTATGTAGGTGGTTGTTTTTTAACCTTCTTCTTAGGGTTAGGGTTGAAATACTCTTCAAAGGCCTTATCCCCATCACTGATAGAGTTAAGACTGTTTTTAACAATAAACTCTGGAACCGGGCATTTGTGTGACTGTATTGTAATTGGTCTGAGACAATCTTTTCTCGACCACTTCTCATGTCCTCCTGTTGTTTTGATCTTGTTGAATCCACAGTGTCTCAGAAATTTTCTAAAATCTTTAAGCGCTATGTTTCTCTTAGTTTTCAAAGATTTTTACACAGGGATAGAAACATTTCGGCTTCTAATAGACATATCTCTCATACCTATAACTAAGTTCTTTAGTTTTTCGTTATTTACGACCAAATCCTCATATGATGGTGGTGATACTTTCGGTCGGGATTTTTTTGCACGCTTAACTTGCCAACCTAAACGTTGAAGGTCAATAAAAATAGTGTCTTTTTTTGTAGTGTAATCTAAATATTCTTTTAGAACTACATCAAAACTCTCTTTAGCTTCATCTTCCGTATCTCCATAACCTACTAAATCAAGTGCGGGCGCATACACAAAATAAGTTTCCTCTTCATAAAACATGATAATATGAAGTTGAACCTGAATGTTCATTGAGCTATTATTATAATGCCCTCTCGCTGATAAATTCTTCATAGTTTCTAAATGTTTCCCTCTGCGCAAATAAAGTAACAAAATCAATACCGACAATGTTTTTTATCGAAAATATTTCTTCAATATTTCTTATAATTATTGAAGCATTGACTTATTTTGTGTTACCCTGTCTGTAAAACATTTCAAAGATACGGATTAAAATACAACTTTTGTGTTAAATTTAAATCACCTCTTCTCTTTAGCCTTAGACCTTTTTATCCACTTCTGACTTTGACTTCTCTGAGCGTACTAATTTAGTTAGTGTTTCATGTAAGCTCATTTTGATGCATAGAGGCTTGTTATATTTTTTCATCTTCCCCTATATATCGTATTCTTTTATGTTCTTGGCATACACAAACCCAATTGGATCTTCTGCCGAAATGTTTACATTAAAGAAAACAAACTCAGGGTCATAATTGTAGATAAATTTCTTCTATACCCTTAACATAGAAACCTTTACCTGCTTCAAGTTGCACCCCTCATAAAAACATTCAAATCTAAGAAAAAAACCGATGTGAAATTTAGTCTTTTTCACATCGGTTTTTAGTAAACAGATTTTAGAGCTTGTTTATTCGTAATTGTTCCCAACCTTTTTCCTTACTGTTAATTCTGAGGAAGTAAAAACCCGAAGGCAAATTCCTTAAATCTATTTGATAATCGCCTTCGATCCCAAAATTTCCGGACTTAACTACTCTTCCTACTCCATCTACAAGTTCAAAATTAGAGGGTAAAACATTCTCATCCAAATTTGCACTAAAATTGCGAATTTTAATATCTACAACGTTACTTGTAGGGTTTGGATACACCAAAAATAATGGCTTATCGGTTTCGATATCTTGTGAAATATTCCTCGGACTACCTCGTTTATTCGTGCTCAATCGACTGGCCATAATATAGATATCCGATGTAATTGGCGCGTTTGGATTCGTGCCATTTTTATTGACCATCATTACTGACTTAACATCTAAATCAACCCCGACAGAATAAAATTCTCTGTGATTAGGATTACTTGATAGATCGTATTTAATAAACTTGCCATCATTAAAGTTATCCCAATTTTTGTAAAACCCTCCACTATGATAATCCGCAGTGGCCAACCATGAGGAGTGGGAGAAAAATATTTCATCCTGTTCATCTGCATCAAAGTTGCCGGCTATCATTCTACTGGCTGATGGCAATGGCAGATTGGCTATATAGGCAAAATGATCATCTCCGTATTGAGACCAAATCCAATCCCAACTGTCTGTAGAAGTATTGTATCGCAAGGTAGTAGCCCATTTTCCAACAACGGTCAAAAGTTCGTGTTGTGTTGTGGATTCACTATATCTTCTGGGCAGATATGTATGATCTGGATGAACTGCAACACTCTCAAAAAATCCAATGGTGGAGGAATTATTCCACAAAACGGTTGAAACGTAACCGGTTCCATTGTAATAAACATTGATTAATGCTGCATTTCCAGAAGCATTAAAACATAAGATCTCATCGGTACCATCACCGGTGAAATCTCCAATCACGTACTTATTTGACGTTTGCAGAAAATAGCCGGGCGCAAGTTGGTAATTTCCCATATTGCTCCACAAAAATCCGAAGGAATTGGTGCTGCTATTATACCTCTCTACAGTGGCCCATTTGTTTTGACTTGATATGCAAATCAAATCTGCTTTTTTTCCATCTCCATTAAAATCAGCCAAGAAATATTTATTATCTTCTCTCATTCTAAAGGTGTTGATTTGCCCTGTATTATTATTAGTCCATAAATGCGACCAATTTCCGCTTTCACAATTAAATTTATTAATATTACACCATTTGGCGTTTGGACTCATACAAACCATTTCTTCAATTCCATTTCCGGTAACATCTCCAAACAACCGTGTATCGCCATTTTTATGAAACCATGTGCCGGTCCAAGGGTTATTTCCCTTGTTTGTATAAACCGGCACCCATTTCCAAGCCTCAGCATTTAGCTCATCATCAATTGTGATTTGACTTAAACATGAACCTTGTTGTTGTATATGATTTAAAATTAAATTCTTTGAATGTTGAGTAAAATGATAATGATCAGAACTAGAGTTTACTTCTGGGCACATTATACCACAACTGGGATATGGATTTATTGTATCATGAGGAGCGCCAAAATTATGACCTAATTCATGCGCTATTACTATGGCTTTATGTGGATAATACCTTGGGGCACATATTAAACTGTACCCCAAATCCCCACATAATGTTTGAACATTAGTATTTCCCGTCCAAGCTAATCCTAGGACAGGGGGAAAAAGATTGTTGGTAAACAACATCGCTAAGTCTCTTCTAACGTGACCCCATGTTGCATTCCTATGGTCTCTAAATGAAAAGATTAATGGATTTCCACTTGTATAATCATATTCAGGAACAGGTTCTAATTGAATTTCTTGATATGTCAAGCTAAACATAATTTTAAAATCAATTGTGTACCTTTCTTCTGCAAAAAATAATTGGTATTGAATATAGCTTTGTGCAAATTCTATTCGATCAGCCTGTTGATCTCCAAAATTACTATTATTAAAAAGGTTAAAAAACTCATGATCAGCATCTGTTGCAATTTCTACAGCTTTAAATGCACAATCATGACCAAAATTTGGAATTGGCTGAACGTTAAAATCATTGTTAGTAGCTGATAGTGAATTACAACCATGATGATGTAATTCTAACAACACATCAGACATTTTAAAATATATCAATTTATTTTTATCAGATTCGTGAACTGAAAATCCTGAAACAGCACGAAAGTTCCACAAATTTTGAACCCAATAATATTCATCTTCAGCTTCATCATAAAAGAAACCATAAAAATCTTCTTCTAAAATCACCAAACGAATGGAACTGCCATTATGATGATTATTTAAAACCCCTACCCAAGTAACAACATCACTGCCGTCATTTGTTCGTTCCTTAAGAACCTCCTGAACAGACCCGTAAGAAGCAACCATTTGCCAGTCCTTACTTCTAATGTCCTTTCGGTGCACAACAGACTCAAAGCTCTTATTGTCAATCTGTAAGTCAAAATAGAACCCATAATCATCTGCATAGGCCGTGTCGTACACTGCATTAAAATCAAAATCAAAAATTTTAAAATCGGCAAATATAGAATCCATGTCCGTATAGCTGGTTTCGATAAGTTGAGGCGCAATAAGAAATGGCTCAATCTCCATCGGATCTAACATGTCATTGGAATCTAATTGGGAAAATCCAAGTTGACAAAACAGCAAACAAAAAATAAAAACGAAGTTTAAGCCTTTCAGGGGCTGAAGCTTGGAAAAAAGAATAAAGCTTTTCATGAGAATTGAATTTAAAATGAAACATGATTTGAGCTTCAAAATTATCTTAAATCCACATCCCTGCTTATTCTGTTTAGCATAAATGTTTTCTATATTGAATAAAGTTTATTCAATATCAACATGCTACAAACGCTTATTCATAAAAAAACCATTCCTCTCTTTGAATGGAACCCCTAACCCTCGTGGTGATTTTTGTGTATCTACCTTGGTCATCAAAAGTATAATCCCTGGTAACTAAAACCTTACTAATATATCCATCCGACCAAAGAGAACAATGTTCCTCAGCGATTAAGAGGTTACTATTATAGTTATGAGGTGAAAATAATGGTGCTTTCGCTTGATTGGGGCGGGTTAAATCGTACTCAAAGTTTATCCATTGATACGATATTGTTGTATCAAGTCTATTTTCTGCATCTAAACCATAAATTAATTCCTTAGTAATGTTTCCATTACTAACTTCATAATTTCGAATTTCAGAAATTTTTCCAATAGTTTTATCAAAATGTTCGACACGTTTAAAGGCACAATGATTACGGTAATATTGAAGTTTAGAACTACTGCCCTCTGAAGCAGCTATATAACCACAAACAATATCAACTGATTCAATTGATCTTGGCGTGCTGTCTGGGCTGATTAAGGCAAATCTTCCTATGTAAACGCCATTTTCATGCTGAAAGTGGGTAGATGTCCACCATGTAGAATCTTTCTTATCATACGTATGGGCAGCCACTAACAAGTTATCACTATATTCATATAGGGTATAAGTTTCATTGGGAATATTAGAAGGTGTTTTAAGTGACCTTTCCGTTTTTATTATCTTCGGTTGAAACAGTTCACCATTTTGCAACTGGCAAGCTTGCGAATCGTCAATTTCTTTTTTGCAGGCAAAGCTCAATATGGCGATGGCGATAAGGATAAGGCCTATATTTCCGGAAGGATGAAAGATTTTCATAAAAACAAATTTTATAACAAAGGAGAATATCTCCCTTTAAAACATTAATTGAGATTATTTTAAACAAATGTAGCGTATAAAATTATATTTTTTAGTTCTATGTAGCATAATTTTATGCAATATAGCATACATTTGTTGCAAAAAAAATCATCTAAATCATGATTGGAGAAAAAATTCGCGTACTTCGCAATCAGGTTTCAGAATTATTGAGCCTGCTGTCAAATAAATAATTGCGATTTATTTGTTTTTTAAATCCCGATTTTCTCCACCATCACCATACCATTAAAATTAGAGAGGTAAATTAAATACATGCCGCCGGGAAGGGTGCTGGTGGAAATTTCTGCCCCGCCAATAAAATCATGCGAAAAAACGGTTTGTCCGGCCATATTCACCAAACGACATGTATAGGGGTGGGTATCTGTTGTGGAAATTAAAACAGCATTTTGGCTGCGTCGGATGGTGTGAGCGGGTGTTGCGGCATGATTCTCCGTTGATAAATTTTCTTGAAGCATTACCTTGTAAAGTCCGCCGGGCACGTTGTTTCCCGGGTCACCTTCATCTGTCATGTATAAAGTCGTTGAGTCAATAAATGCAAGTGCTTCCACTTGATCAACCCTACCGGTAAACATATATCTGTATTCGTCGCCGTGGAAAAAGGAAGTGCCTGAAAAATTTTTAAAGCACAAAACCATCGATCGGGATAGCAAGGCAAGCGTTTGCGTGGCGGGATCCATATCAGCAGCGGTAATTCGCCCCCGTTGGATGTCGCTATCTACAAACAAACTGTCTTTTAATTGCGCAATATGCACGCCGGGCGTAGCGGGCAAACTGTACATTTTTGTGTAACCGTTAAACGGTGTTGAGCGATTTTTGGTAAATAAAAATAAGCTGTCTTGAAACCAAACCATCGCCTCAATATCGAAATTCCTATTGGCTGGCGAAGGCGGAAATTGTGTTTGATCCGAAAAAGTAAAATCTATGATTTCTGCCGTTACCGAATCTGCTGAATGGATATTGGGATCGGCAATGCGATATAATCTGAGGTCAGTCCGGCCATTTCCATTATTTCCCGCATCGTTGATCCAAATATTATTGTTGTCGTCTTTGGCCAAATCTTCCCAGTCCATGTTAGTTACATTAATCACAACCAAGGTGCGCAACAACAGGCCGTTGGTATCCACAAGAAACAACTCGTTTTCGTATCCGGAATCATTGTGCGTCCAAACCTTATCAATTCCATCGAGGACAATTCCTGAGCTTTCCTTTACCTGTGAGGGCAAGTCGACAAGTTTTCTCACTGTAGCCTGAAAACTTTGAGCGCCCAATAAAATGGGCAAAAATATGCTCACCAAAAGAGCCACTAAAAACCTGTAATTTTCTTTCAAAACAAAATATTAATTCGAATACTTTCCAAAAGGCGATTTTAAATCATTTTGCAATCGCAAATGTAACTATATATCAACAAAATCAAATCCTTTTATCAAAAGTTAATTTAACGATAAAACACCGAGTCCACTCTAAAAAGGATGATTTCAATCAAAATCGACGCGGAGGGGATTTTTGAACCGGAGCTAACCAGCTGTTAGTGAGGATTCAAAAATCTACCGACAAGGAAGATTTTGGCAGAAAGGGACTTTTTAGAGCAGACT
>JAFIEY010000230.1 GCA_020832345.1 Cryomorphaceae bacterium
GCAAGTTCGCGGCCTGTGGCTTTTAAAAGGCGGTAGAAACCATCGAAATGATATGTTGGATTGGTGGAGGTTATCACGGTGGTGCTAAAGTAATGCGTTTGTTGAGAATAACAAAGTTTTTTTGCCCTTGACATTTACACACCGGAAAAAGTGCAAAACGGTGCGGATATTTTTGCTTCTCACTGAAAAACACACCAACAAGCAACCTACAACTCAATTCATATCTCACCAAAGCCATTGACCAATACAACAACCAACCATTACTGGTTTTAAACGGATATACACCCAATGACGTCCTACATGGGGCTTCGCCGGAAAAAAGTCCATTTTCCAGCCAAATCAAAGCCGCAATCCCCAAAAGAATACAACAAAACACGCAAGACACCTGTAAGTGGTGTTAGAACAACACCACTCAATGAGGAGAACAAGAATTAACCTTATATAAAACCACTAAGTGTTTTTAATAAAAGCCGAAGATATTAGTAAGACCTTGTGTTTCAGTAAATATCCCAATATTGGGATGGTTTGTTTTGGTTTTGCGTGGGGTGGTGCAGTGAACCATTACTATCAGTTTAACCAAAAAGAAGCACTTTTTTGACAATTATATTTCAAAATTTTAATATGGCTATAAATAATCTTTATTACTTGCCTCTCCTCTGCCTGAATGTGAGCCTGTTTCATTTTCTTTTACACCTTGCTCCTCAAGGTGTTCAACAATATCTTTAAGCATTCTTATTGCTTCTGAAGATGGTTTTTCACCAATAAATGGTATAATGTCCCTAATATTTATTATAGTCCCATCAGATCGCTTCCCATAGAATCTGTGAACATCTGCTTCCGTCTCAAAAATTAAATAATGCATTACATTTATCCTAGGATTTAATGAGGATGCATATAATGCATCTTGTAAACTACCGTAACGATAGTTTACATCAGCACCAGATTCTACAAGCAATTTTACAGATTCAAAATTAATTTTAGCGGCCGAAATAAGAGGTGTTGGATTTTCGGGTTTGCTAATTACTCCAACTCCCACTTTATTGACATCCGCGCCATGGTTGATTAACAATCTAACAAAATCAGAAGTTTCATAAATTGAAGCTGCCTGTGTCAATGGAGTATTACCATAAAAATCTTCAAAATCTGGATCAGCTCCTAATTCCAGTAATGCTTTTGCTGAATTATATAATTCAGTTTTGATTGCAAAATTGAGTAAAGACATTCCGTGGTAAGGATCTTTTTCATTTATTAAGTCAGGATTCTTTTGGCATATTTTGATTATTTTTTTTACATTCTGATCCCTAACTGCCTTAGCAAGTTCCCAAGAGGGAGTATTTTTAAAGGACGTCACCATATAGCCTGTTGGCTTTCTCTCAGAATCCTTACAACTTACCATAATAATTATAAGAGATGCTATAATTAAATTTTTCATGGTTTTAATTTTTTACATGTATCCTTCCGCTTTCATTCTTTTGATCACCTGATACATTGAATGATTTTTAATCTTCTGCTTAGCTTGCAAAGAACTAGTAACCAATATCATAACTTTCCCAATTGGTATTATTGGAATGTATTTTGCGTCAAGAGTTATTGGAAACCCTTCTGCTTTCAAATCGATTAAACTTTGCCCTTCGGTTACTACTTCGCCCTTGACATGAAACGCAATAATTCTATCATCAGAGACATTATTTAAATTATATTTATCTTTTGTTTTTTCACTAATCGCAGCTGCATTAAAAGTAACTGCACTTAAACCTGTAAATAGGGCGGCTATACTGGCTAGTCCTCCACCTAAAGAATGTCCCGTAAACATAAGATTTTCATTAAGTTTTTCCTTAAGCATTCTAGCATTTTTAACAGCAATGGCGTACTGATGAGCTTTACCTGTAAGAATTTGATTTGCATTGGTTTCCATATCTTTGTTGTTTTCATAAAAATCAGTGCCTTGAAAAGCATAGACATATTGCTTTTTACCTTCAACGGTTCGTGAGTATAGTTGAGAGTTAAACCCCGAATCTTTGTGACTTAAAACAAAACCTTTATCAATTGTAAGTCCTAATTTTTCCAATTCGGCTTCAGATACTGGTTTAAACCCTTCCAAAACTACAGTATCACTTGCATCTGGATAAACATGTAAAGATAAAATTGCTAATTCACCAAATGTCGCAATAGGCTTGTCAGCTGTTATATCCACTTCTTGTAAATTATGAAGTGGAAGCGCATAATTTTCACCAGTTTTGGAGGACTGTAGGACAATAAATTTATTGTTTACATTAGCAGGTGTATCTTGCTGCCCAACCTCTTCTTCCTCAACCTGATTTTCAGCTTCCAACCCATCTACATCAATGCTTGTAATCGGCTTATTCCCTGCATACTGATAAGTCGTATAGTACGGATAATCATCCTTCAAAGGATCCACACTCACAAACCGGCACAACCAATCTGCGTAGCACCTCGCTCCATAGTAGTACAATCCACTCTCCCCGTCCCGTTCCTTTCCCACGTACTGG
>JAFIEY010000022.1 GCA_020832345.1 Cryomorphaceae bacterium
CCACAAATCCATTTACAACCCACAAGCCCGCGCCCGCGATTGCAGCGAAAAGCCCGCAGGCCAAAACGCCAGTGGACGCCAGCCGGCAAGAGCGACGATAGGAGCTCCTTGCCGGCTGATGCGACCACGGCGGTTTTGGACAAGGACTTGTAGCGGAAAGCGCGAATTGGCGCCCAAAAAATATTATTGGAAAATTGATGCGGTTTACACTTATGAGTCTGCTCTAAAAAGTTCCTTTCTGCCAAAATCTTCCTTGTCGATAGACTTTTGGATCCTCACTTGCTCCGGTTCAAAAATCCATTCCGCGTCGATTTTGATTGAAATCATCCTTTTTATAGTGGACTCTAGTATTATTTAATAAATGCTGAAAAACTTCTACATTGAATTCAAAGAAAAGAAAATAAATTTTTCCAATTGCTTTAATAAAATCGTTGTACATTTTTATCTTTGCCTTAGCTAAAAGTGTCTTCATCAAAATTATTGAAAACCCATGGATTTAGGAAAGTCATTGAATACAAATTTTTCAGTGGCTTTTTCAGTTCCGTGCTAATAAGCTGCGGATTTGAAGGTGGTCAATAAATTTTAATTTGACAACACAAATGAAATGTTATTAATTTAAAATGGCTTGCTCAATTTTGAAATTCTAAGATGGCATAAAAAACGCCCAGTGAAAATTGAAAAATCTTATTCAAACGGCTTCGTGGTTTTTGGTGAAAACCAAGACAAAAAACCAACGAATATTTCTAAATAGAGCTTGTCCATAAAGCACAAATTATGGCAAACATCAAATCAAAAACCATCGTATTTATCACTTTAGGATTACTGTTTACGGGCTTAGCTCAAGCCCAAGAATCGGTAAATGCAACTGGAGGTGATGCAGCCGGAAGTGGAGGAACAGTTGCTTACAGTGTTGGTCAGGTGGTTTACACTACCCACACAGGGAGTTTAGGAAGTTCAGCCCAAGGTGTGCAACATGCATACGAAATTTTTTCCTTTGGAATAAATGAAACAGCGTTAGACATATCGCTCACTGCTTTCCCAAACCCAACGACAGACAATCTGACTTTATTAATAAGTGATTTCAAAAACCAAAAGTTTTCGTATCAGCTTTTTGACATCCAAGGGAACCGGCTTGGAACTGGGCAAATCATTGCGCAGCAAACCATAATTAACATGAGTCATTTACCAAAAGCCACTTATTTTGTGGATGTATTTAATCCGGAAAACAATAAAGTGCAATCCTTCAAAATCATCAAAAACTAAAAACTTATGATTAGGACAATTATTATTTTCACATTTATTTTATTGAATGTAAATGCGTTTGCTCAAGCTCCGGATAAAATGAGTTATCAAGCTGTAATCAGAAATAATTCGGATCAATTAGTGACTAACCAAGCTGTGGGAATGCAAATTAGCATTTTACAAGGCTCTACAAGTGGTACAGCAGTTTATGTTGAAACCCAAACGCCAATCAGTAATGCCAATGGATTAGTAAGTTTAGAAATTGGAGATGGGAATGTGGTGAGTGGAGATTTTACCAATATTGACTGGTCCGACGGCCCTTATTTTATTAAAACAGAGACAGACCCCACCGGTGGAACAAACTATACAATTACGGGAATAAATCAGTTGCTAAGCGTTCCTTACGCATTGTATGCTAAAAGCTCAGGGAGTTCAATTCCCGGTCCGCAAGGTCCTGCCGGCCCTCAGGGGCCTCCGGGAAATGATGGTGCCCCGGGAGCAACGGGGCCGCAAGGGCCAATAGGTCCGCAAGGGCCTCCAGGCAATACGGGGGCAGTAGGTGCAACAGGACCGCAAGGGCCAATGGGACCGCAAGGGCCTCCAGGCAATACAGGAGCAGCAGGTCCGCAAGGTCCGCAAGGTCCTCCAGGCAATACGGGGGCAGTAGGCGCAACAGGTCCACAAGGGCCAATAGGTCCGCAAGGGCCCCCCGGAATACTGAGTAGTGGTGCAACAACAGGCAACACTCCATACTGGGATGGAAATCAGTGGGTTGTAAACAACAGTAATATCCACAACGATGGGGCGACCGTCGGAATTGGGACAAATACACCCAATGCCTCTGCAAAAGTAGAAATAGCGAGTACAACTCAAGGGTTTTTACCACCAAGGATGACAACTGTACAAAGGGATGCAATAACTTCGCCGGCCATCGGGTTAACAATTTTCAATACATCAACCAATTGTCTGCAATGGCATATTGGTGAAAATTTATGGCACGACGCCTGTGGTGAAAACTTGTATTTGCAATACCCCCCAGGTACGAATTTTTGTGGTGTCCAACCTACTGACATTGTTGACGTTATCAACCCCATTACCGGTGCTACTTGGATGGACAGAAACCTTGGTGCCAGCCGCGTTGCTACTAGTTCTACCGACTCTGATTCCTACGGCGATCTTTACCAATGGGGAAGGTATAGTGATGGCCATCAATGCCGAACTTCGCCTACCACTGACACTTTAAGTAGTGCAGATCAACCCTCGCACGGCAAATTTATTTTAAACCAAGATCCACCTTATGATTGGCGAAATCCACAAAGCACCAATTTATGGCAGGGTGTAAATGGAGTAAACAACCCATGCCCAAGTGGTTATCGCTTGCCAACAGAATCCGAGCTAAATGCCGAACGCTCAAGTTGGAGTAGTAATAACACGACCGGGGCTTTTGCTTCTCCGCTTAAATTACCTTTAACGGGACACCGAGTTATTGCCAATGGGGCTATCAGTTCCCTCGTAACCCTTGGTCGCTATTGGAGCAGTACGGTTAGCAATAATAATTCGATTAACCTGAATTTCAATAGCAGCAATGCCTTCACAACCAACAGCATGCGAGGAGGCGGAAGCGCTGTTCGCTGTATAAAAGACTTAACACCAACTCCGCCACCGGGAGCAGTGGGTGCATTGAATTGCATAGGGGCAAATAACATGGGGACACTTGAAGTGAATACGCCTGCAAGTGGTGTATTCAGTATTGTACCTTACACAGGAGGTAATGGCGGCCCACATAATGGTCAAACCGTAACCTCAACGGGTGTTACAGGATTAACGGCAACCCTCGCCGCCGGTACATTTTCAATAGGCAGTGGCACACTAACTTATACCATAACCGGTACACCAAGCGTCGCAGATACCGCAGTTTTTGCTTTGAATATAGGAGGGCAAAACTGTATTTTAAAAATAATGGTAAGTGGTGGAGGAAGTGGTACATACCCGCCCGGAAGTGTATTTTGCAATGGAACTCCAACCGCAGTTGTGGATGTAATCAATCCAGCGACCGGAAAAACGTGGATGGATAGAAACCTCGGCGCTTCACAAGTTGCTACCAGCAGTACAGATGTAAACTCCTATGGCGACCTGTACCAGTGGGGAAGACCAAGCGACGGACATCAATGTCGAAATTCATCAACAACAAGTACTTTAAGCAGTACCGACCAACCCGGTCACGGCGATTTTATTTTATCCCCAAGTTCACCAAACGATTGGCGCAGTCCAGAAAACATCAGCTTATGGGATGGGGTAAATGCAGTAAACAATCCTTGTCCCAGTGGTTACCGTCTTCCAACCAATGTTGAATTAGAGGCGGAGCGTACTAGCTGGAGTGCCAACAATGGGGTAGGTGCTTTTGCCTCTCCGCTTAAGTTGCCTCTGGCAGGTCTCCGAGGCAGCAGCAATGGTGCATTTGGCTTTGTAGGAACCAGTGGCCGCTATTGGGGCAGTACGGTAAATATTGGTAGATCTCACGTTTTAATTTTCCTTGATAGTGGCACCGGTGCCAATGTAAACTTCAATTGGAGAGCAATTGGTCACTCTGTTCGTTGTATTAAGAATTAACGCAATGGAACACCATGCGGGAAGAAACGCCACATTATCATAGTGGGTTACTACTTTTTATTTAAACCCAACGTCAAATTTTACGATTATGACGAACCTTTAGAAGATTGAATGTTGCGTCCACTCCAAAATGGATGATTTCAATCAAAATCTACCGACAAGAAAGATTTTGGCAGATAAGGACTTTTTGGAGCACACTCAATGTTTTCTCATATTTTTTTTTGAGCGGTCATTGTATTTGAGGGATATATACATACATTCTATTTTTCCAGATCTTCGGGATTCATTGCAGAATCATTTTGTTGGAATAAAAAAAAAGCATCAAACCAACACCCGCTATTCAAAAACAACTTATCCACCTAAACTTTACCTTTCGTATCTTCACCGGCTCAAACCGCTCAACATGCAAACGAAGAGGAATTACAAAGCCTTGCTGATAATCAGCTTATTATGGGCTAGTTTAATTTCTTTAGGTCTAAAGGAGTCGATAAACAGCATGTTTAACATCCTGTTTTTGACCGCTGCCATCTCTTGGGGCGACTGGGGATTTTTGCGTGGAATTTGGAAAAAATCGGGGGTCTATTTAGCCACTTTAATCTTAGTTCTAATCTATGTCCTTGGTGTTTTTTATTCGCAAGACATGGCAGATGCATGGCGAAGGGTCATGATAAAAATCATGCTTGCACTTTGGCCGCTGGGATTAATTCTTGTTTGGCCAAGGATTTCCTCGCACAATTGGTATAGGGCCACAGCTTTGGTGCCTGCACTTTTTGGCATCGCTTGTTTAATCCGTGGTTTGTGGAGGTATTTTGGAACTGGTGAATTTTCCGGCGATACAGCCGTTTTTATGTATTATCGTTTATCGGCCTGGATAATGCACCCCAACTATATCATGCTATTTTTAGGCGCTGGTACCGTAGTGCTTTGGTGGCATTGGTTAAAAGAAAAATCCGTATTTTCAAAAATCATTGACTTTTCCCTTTTCACTTTTATTCTGGTCTTTTCGGTCTTCTTTCTTCAGGCCCGTACCGGTGTGATATTTTTGCTAATCCCTATAGTAATACTCACCGTGATTGACCGATTTCGGGCCATTGGTCAAATGGCCTTTTGGCGCCCAATTTTGATTTGTCTTTTGATTTTTCTGAGCATTGGCACGCTATTGCCCGACTCATTCTTTCAGCGTTGGCAGGTGAATACTTCCACAGAATTTGTCGATACTGACGACGAAGACACCTCTCTAAGTGGCCGGTTGGTCATTTGGGAAAATTGTTTGGCCTGTATTCGGGAAGCACCCATTTTTGGTCATGGCACTGGCGATGGTGTGCACCGACTTCACCAAATGTACACAGAGCGGGGCTTTAAAAAAGGTGAAGAGGACTTATACAATTGTCACAACCAGTATTTAGAGACCTATGTTGCCGTTGGATTGCCGGGAATACTTATGCTGATTTGGATTTTGTGGTTGTCCGTAAAACAAATTCACAGAAACCCTAAAACCTGGCCATTGGCTGCATTTGTATTGTTTTTCTTTGGCGCCATGATGTTTGAATCCATATTGGAACGTCACAAAGGGGTGATGATTTTCGCCATTTTCACCACTACATTTTACTTGATGACTCTGGAGGAGAATTGGGATCGGCAAATAGAAGAACACAATACATAAAAGCAAAAAAGAAAACACCAGCTTGCCTTTCTAGAATGGATTCGGTGAGCATGGAAAAACTGATGACCAAAACAAAGACCTTCACCGCAGGATATGATTTTCGCAACAAGGTGATGAGCATGAGTAGGAGAAGACCCAGCGCGACTATACCGTTTTGCGCCCAGGATTGTAAAAATTGGTTGTGATAATTATAACCGATGTCCCGAAGAAAATACAATTTCTCGCCATCCCAAAATTGCGCATCTGTTTCTTGATAGGCATCCTTGAGTTTGTCGTTTGCATCGCCAGTACCTGTGCCTATCCAAAAATTTTCGGCAATGACTTCCTTCGCATAATCCCACAGATAATACCGGTGGTTTGTCTGTTTGCTTTGGTCAATGTTCGCAATATTTCTGAGCTCATCACGCGTTTCCAGAATCCGTCGTTGGTTTTCGGGAAATAAAAACACCAATCCTATCACGGCAAACACAAAAGCCACGATGAAAGACTTCTTTTTGCGCTGAATGGCTTTGTCCCGGAAAATTCGGAAAAGCAATAAAAGCAGCAATATGGCAATCACCGGAATTTGCACTCGAGCATTCATAAGCAGGGAAACGCTCAGCAGAAAGAAGCCTGGAATAATATGACGATAGACGTTTAACCGATCGGAATTTTGCAAGAGAAAAACGCCTCCTGAAAAGCTGAAATACATGGCCAGATAATGGGAGGGAATTTGTTCAAAGGGCGAGAATTGTCGATACGTAAATTCGGGGTTGTCGGCGCCTACGTTTATCCACATATAAATTAAGGTGATAACCGCTGAAACTATGGAAAAACCCAAAAACAGCCGCAACAAATGGTGGGATATTTTTTGGGCTTGTCCGGCAAAAAATAAAAGGGGAAAAATGAGAAGAGGCAGACTTAGTTCCAAAACTTGGCCGGCTTTTTTTTCGTTTTCAGAATACAACATACCCACCCAAAACAAAAGGTAAAAGGAGATGGGTAGCAAAAGGGAAAAATTGAATGAGAAGTTGTTGTACTTTTTCCATCCTGGAATTAGCAAAAACCAACCCAAACCGGCCAACATCATTCCCAGTGCTGCCGGCAACCATTTTATTTGCATGGGCAAATTTATGGCGAACCAGGCAAGACCAATGTGCAGGATTACCGTAGCAATGATGTTTAATCTTTGCATATTTTATTCAGATGAGGCGCCTTCTTCAGGGGGGGAAAGGATACTATTATACAATTCACGATCAAGTAATACCTCAATGGCTTTTTTTACCTCGTCGTCGTAGTTAATCATTTGACGTGACCGTCCTTCCTGATAATAGTATCTGGACACAATTTCAGCTTCCAATTGTTGAATGATATCGTCCTTAAAAGTGAATAAATCCGCAGCCTTTTTATCTTTAAACTCCTTTTTTAATTTGTTGAGTTCACGCTCCAGAGATTCAAAATACTTTTCATCACGGGCCGCCTCCTTTAACTCGGTAATCAAGTTTTCTGTTTTGGTTTCGTAATCGATGTCCTTATCGGCGAGGAAATCCATAAAAGCTTTGTACTGTGCATCATTGAGTTTAAATGTGCCGGCTTCAGGGATTTCTGCGTTTTGCCGTTGGAATTGGGTGGCGTAGTCAAAAATGTAACTGTTAGAAATAAGGGTGCGCAGGATTTTGCTAGCCTCTTTTACCTCCATGTCAATGTCGGGATCAATACCGCCTCCATCGTACACTAGGCGACCACCAACGGTTTGAAATGCCATCCGAAGACTGTCGGGGACTTTTTCCACACTGCCATCATCCCGGCGCTCGGCGTAATTGATGGCCTGAATGCAACGACCACTTGGTGTGTGATATTTCGATACGGTTACCTTTATTTGTGCGCCATACGTGAGCTTGCGGGTTTGTTGTACCAAACCCTTTCCGAATGACCGCTGTCCGATAACGACACCGCGGTCGAGGTCTTGAATGGTGCCACTTACAATTTCCGATGCGGATGCCGATGAGCGGTTTATCAACACCACCAAGGGAATTTCTGTGTCCACCGGGCTATTCAGGGTTTTATAAGATCTGTCCCATTCTTTTATTCTGCCCCGTGTGGAAACCACTTCCTCCCCTTTTGGCACAAATAAATTGCTCACATTAATGGCCTCGGTCAGCAATCCACCGGGGTTTCCACGCAAATCTAAAATTAATCCTTTCAGTTCATTGTCCTTTTTCAAATCATCCATAGCCTCACTGATTTCTTTGGAGGCCTTATTGGTAAAACTGTTTAATCGAATATATCCGATATTGGGACCTACCATTCCACAATACGGTACAGATTTTAACTGAACTTCCTCGCGGGTAATTTTCTTTTTGAATACTTTGCCATCGCGCTCAAAAGTCAACTGAAATGATGATCCGGGGGAGCCTTTGAGTAGCCGACTGACCTCATCAGAAGCGAGGCCTTTCAAGTCGTCGTCGTCAATTTTTAAAAGCAAATCTCCGGCCTTCAAACCGGCTTTATCTGCGGGAAAACCCTCGTATGGCATGACCACCATGACGTGATCGTCGCGCTGACGAATAGATGCACCGATGCCGCCATACTGTCCGGTAGTTTGTATCCGAAAGTCTTCTACATCGGTTTCCCGAATGTAATTGGTATATGGATCCAGAGACCGCAACATGGAGGTGATGGCTTTTTCCATGAGCTCCTGTGGCTGCGTTTCGTCCACATAATACAGATTTATTTCTTTAAAAATGTTGGTAAAAATGTCCAACTGTTTATTGATTTCAAAATAATTGGCGGAAGAAGCTCCGAGGAAAATACCCCCTATTACCAATGAAATACCAACGAACCAGTTTCTAAATTTCTTCATATCTTATTTTAAAATGGATGTTTTTGATACGCCTTGCTAAGAATCCCGAAAAGTACAAAAGGAAAGGGATATGCACCACCGTTTGTCTCAGCCTTTATAACTTAACGCAAAGTTTGTGCAAATTGTGTTTAAGGTTAAAAAAAATCCGCGATATATTTGTCCTGTTTGAATTCTGATAATTTTTGCGACTATGGGATCATTTGAAGCTTATTTGCGGTTGGGGTGGGATCACATTCTCGATGTTGAAGGATACGATCACATGCTTTTCCTCGTGGCCTTATTGGCTCTATACACCCTAAAAAACTGGAAACCCATCCTCATTTTAATCACGGCTTTCACACTGGGTCATTCGGTTACTTTAATTTTAACCGGATTACGGGGACCTATTATTTCTGGAGATTGGGTAGAATTCCTTATCCCTATAACCATTTTAATTACGGTAACGGGCAACCTTGTTTTAGCCAATAATAAATCTGCATCAAAGCGTTTTTATTGGCGATATGCCATGGCCGCTTTTTTTGGTTTGATTCACGGTATGGGATTTTCCAATTTCTTTTCTACCCTTATGAGTCCTGATGCCGAAATTCTGATGCCCCTGCTCGCGTTTAATGTAGGTATCGAGCTCGGTCAAATTGTTTTCGTTATGGTTTTACTTCTGGTGCAATTTCTCATGGTTACGTTTTTGCGGATGCAGTTGAGAAGTTGGAATCTGGTCATGTCGGGCGCTGCCGGTGGTATTGCACTGATTTTATTGATGGAAAACTGGCCCTAAGGTTTCTTTATGTATCTTCGTCGGGTCTTTTACCGATTAGTCAACCAATGACTTTTGAGTCCACTCCAAAAAGGATGATTTTGGCATAAAGGGACTTTTTGGAGCAGACTAACTTTTTAATTTGCAGATCATGTCCAAACTTAAAATTGACCTCAGTGAACTCGTTCAATCCGGGATAATTTCTGCGGAAAAAGCCGATCAAATAAAAACCCTTTACCAATCTAAAAGCGGTCATTCTGCCAATCGACTGTTTGTTGTTTTCGGCTTATTGGGCGCCATTTTGATTGGTTTGGGTATTATTCTCCTCATTGCGCACAACTGGGATCAATTGTCAAAAATCACCAAAACCATCTTCACATTTTTACCCCTACTCGTTGGCCAAGTACTTTGTGGTTATACCCTTTTAAAAGCAAGCGAGAACATCACCTGGCGGGAAAGCAGTTCGGTTTTCACCTTTTTTGCCGTGGGCGCATCCATTTCTCTCATCAGTCAGATTTATCACATTCCTGGAGAACTATCCAATTATTTGTTAACATGGATGTTACTCGTTTTGCCACTAACCTATGTCATGCGGTCATCATTTTCTTCACTTCTGTATATCGCCGGGATTACCTATTACGCCGTGGAGGTCGGATATTTTGATTATCCGGTGAAAATGCCATCACTATATTGGTTTTTACTACTGGCCATTTTGCCACAGGTGTATTTGATTTACGAAAAAAAGCCCCTTGGAAACTTCATAGCATTTCACCATTGGTTTATTCCCATTTCTTTGGGTATTGTGCTCGGTACGGTAAATGACCAAGCAAGTCATTTAATGATGCTGAACTACATGGGATTATTCGGCCTCTTTTACCTATTTGGATACCAATTGCCCGGAAAATCTCTAAACGGATACCGAATTATCGGATCACTGGGTACCATCATTTTACTATTGGTTTTAAGCTTTGACGATTTTTGGGGAATCCTACACGTCAAAGGTTTTTCCATTAACGAAACCGTTTATACCCGGGAGTTTTTATTTTTCCTGATGATTTTTTTCCTTTACACAGGAATCGGCTTTTTTAAATTTAAGTCAGAAAAAAAACATCATTTGACAGCTTGGATATTTCCCGTTTTTATCCTCATTTTCTTCTCGGGTTTTATATTTCCGAAGGCCCACATATTCGTGAATATCATCATACTATTTATGGGAATATGGATCATTTATCGCGGTGATAAAGAAAATCATTTGGGCACACTCAATTTTGGCTTGCTCATCATTGCCGCGCTTGTAACATGTCGGTTTTTTGACAACAACATCCCTTTTTATATCAGAGGACTGATGTTTCTCTTTGTGGGTGCCGGATTTTTTATGGCCAATTATAGAATGATAAAAAGGGCAAAAGCCGTTGAACAAAAAATCGATTCACTTTCATAAAACCGCTGGTTATGAACACGCAAAAAAAACTGTTAATCCTTTTTTTATTCATTGTGACGATTCAATGGATGGTTCCGGCAAAAATGATTTACGACCAGGAAAGTATTCGATTTTCCGGAACGGCTTTTAAGTTTAAAATCAAGCCCATTGACCCGGTTGATCCATTTCGCGGAAATTATATTGTCCTGAGTTTTGACGAAAATACGATTTCTAAGGATGGCACGGAGAACTGGGTTGGAGGTGAAAAAATATATGTTTCATTTACCACCGACAGCGCCAACTTTGCCCAAATCTCAGGGTATTCCCGAGTTCCCTTCACCGACACCAAAAATTTTGTTGAGGCAAAAGTTGAACCCTTTTGGAACAAAGAAAAGTTGACCATAAAATATCCGTTTTCCAGATTTTACTTGGACGAAGCCCGTGCAATACAGGCGGAGAATGATGGTTTTTTTACCCTTGGTGATACCACAAAAACATCCTATGCCATGGTATATCTAAAAAATGGCAGGGCGTCTATTACGGATGTTGTGGTAAATGGCGTTTCGGTTTTGGAATGAGGTGCCTAAATCCCATACCCAAACAATTGCAACGAATCTTGGCGTAGTTGATATCCTATTTTTTATGGTAAAAATACACACCTACTGCTAAATATGGTCTATATATTAAGTAGAACTTTAAAGTTTTTGACCAGATATTATATAAATATTCAATATTTGCGTGAATACGGACAATAAAAAAATTTCTAATCCCAAAAATGTATTTGATTTTTTTATTTAACTTTGAACGAATTTTTGCTTTTCCTTAAATGAGTCTGTTCCAAAAAGTCCCTTTTTGCCAAAATCTCCTTTTTTGGAGTGGACTCTTAAATTAATTCCGAAAAGCTAATTTCTTCTGTAGTTTGCTTGAAGCTTTTAAATAAAATATGATCGGATGAAGTACTTTTTGGTTTACACAACTCCAATAGTGGTATTGTTTTCATTGTTCTTGGGAGGTTGGTATTCCTTTACCGCTATTGTGGTGCTCTTTGGTTTTATTCCCTTTTTGGAACTGTTTACCGTAGGATCAACCAAAAACCTAAATTCTGAAGAAGAGAAGCAGATCGAGCAAAATCCTATCTACGACTTTCTGTTGTACAGCTTGGTGCCTTTACAGTACATCATTGCTGGGGTATTTTTGTTCAAAATCAGTGATTATAGCCTTCCGCTTTTTGAAAAAATTGGTCTGACTACAGCGTTTGGAATGGCCTGTGGAGTTTTAGGTATAAATGCTGCACACGAGCTTGGCCATCGTCAAACAAAATTAGAGGGTTTTCTAAGTAAGTTGTTGTTGGCCAGCACGCAATACCTGCATTTTTATATCGAACACAATCGCGGCCATCATAAAAATGTTTCCACCGATGAAGATCCGGCTTCCGCGAAATACGGGGAATCCATTTATCACTTTTTTGGTCGCAGTATTATAAACAGCTGGATTTCTGCCTGGAAATTGGAAAAAAAGCGCCTCTCCTTAACCAATACTCCGTGGTGGTCTATCAAAAATGAAATGCTTCGTTTTCAAATTATCCAGTTGCTTATTTTGACACTCATATTTTTAACTTTCAACCTAAACACCGTGCTTTTTTACCTACTCGCATCAGGAATAGGAATCTTATTATTGGAAGGAGTAAACTATATTGAACACTACGGATTAAGGCGGGTGAAAAAGAATGGCCGATATGAACGCACCATGCCTATACACTCTTGGAATTCCAATCATCCCATTGGGCGCTTACTTTTGCTTGAGCTCTCCCGTCACTCAGACCACCATTATATTTCTAGCAGAAAATACCCCCTGCTTCGCCATTTTGATGAAAGTCCGCAAATGCCCACCGGGTATCCGGGAATGATGCTACTCGCTCTTATTCCTCCCTTGTGGTTTAGGGTGATGCATAAAAGAATTGAAAAGTACCGAAAAACAAAGCGCGGGCTCGCCTTGGGATAAATGGTTTTTAGAACTAAAAATAAGTGCGTCTGCTCCGAAAAGTCCATTTCTGCGAAAATCTTCCTTTTTGGCGTGGAATCAGCATATATAAGATTTTATACATAATATTTGTCGTGTCAAAATTATTTGTTGCCAACATATTGTTGATTAACACATAGAAGCATATTCATTTTTCAAGCATGGTTTATTTTGCTGCTAATTTAATTGAATACAAATACTGAAAAAAATAAGAATGGAACCTCTATTCCTTTTCAAATTAACAACGATAAAACTCGGCGAGATGGACACCACCTATTTTAAACTGGAATATTAACGTAAAGGAGAGAAGGTGCGGGAATACTTTTCCTCGGGTAATTGATTTTACTTTAATAGCATGCTTCGCAAAAACTCAACTTCTTTTCTTAAAAATTTCATTTGTTCTTCATAAGAACGAATTATAGATTGTACATCTACACCAATATGATTACTAAAGCTTTGTCTATCAGCATGTCCGTAATTATTAAAAATGACATTTTCGTCAAAATGAAGAAGATCATTGATGCCCATTTCTAAAATAGTTGAAGTTTTTCAATGCTAATGATGACCTCTCCTCGCTCTATTTTACTGTAGCCGGAGGTAGTCATTCCGAGCTTTTTCGCAAAGTGTTCTTGCGTAAAATTCTTTAGTTCCCGAATTTGCTTGATGTTTCTTCCGATGCGAGTTGAAATATCATTTGTCTCTATAGTAAAAAATTTGTCTTAGGAATACATAATTACAACTCAAACGTGACATTTTAATAAATTTTTCTTACATATATTTGACCAGTGATTAAATCGTTGTTAATAATATTCACATGAGTCAAGCATGGAAGAGATTTTATATATTTTGAATAGAAAGCTAAAAACCTCTATTTTCTTTTTTGCTATATCCATTTTCTTTTTCTCTGGTTGTAAAGATGCGGGGGAATTAGAAACCATAATTGAAGGCCTCTTTCATACAGCAGGAATTGACGAAGCGGTGTCGGGAGGCCCTTATAAAATTACATTATACTCCTTCAACAACCATGAGGAGGTTGATGTAACTTACACAAATAGCGAGGGGCGTTTTTTCTTTAAGCATATACAAGAAGATGCTCCACATTATAGGCTAGATCATGCAGCATTTTATTTGCACGCAGAAGGAGAATTCCCAGATGGTTATTGGGATTTTGTTAATCCAGAAGGACATAGCCGTCATATGGATGGATTAATTATTGCAGGCCACAAAGGAGAGGTTAAACTTAGATTGTTTAAAAGAGCATGGATTAAAATTCATTTAGTAAACACGGATTTTCAACCTGACGACTTTATTCGGATTCAGTTTCAAAATGCTGTTAAACATATAATTAATGGATCGGTTGACACGATATTGCTTTATCAGGGATCAGCGCATATAACAAGTAGAATAACTTACTATTTGTGGCAAAATGGAGATGGTACTCAAGCCATTTTCAAAGATGTTGTTCTACCCGATTTGGATACCCTATACTATAAGCTAGAATACTAATAAATAATCCTACCTGTTGCGGCAACAACAGGCAGGATTCAAATGATTTTAATTAACCTTTTAAAACCACTCGTAATGAATTGCAAATTTACGTACTAACGAGTATTATTAGTCAATTGCTTTTACCGCTTTTCCTTCAACAACGCAATCAATTCCTTTCGTTCTTTGCGCATTTCGGATATTTCTTCGCTTAATAGGTTAAAGATTTTTTTGAAATGTTTTTCGTCGGAAAAATAAATATTCTGATTTACGGAGTTGTCTTTAAATTCATGATCTCCCTGTTGATAAACTGTTTTGGCTTCATCAATAAAACTCTCTATCTTTTCTTCAAGCTCCTGTGCAATTTTATAAAGCTGAGCACCTTCAATGCGCTGCTTGCCATTTTCCATACGGGCATAGGTAGGTTGCGAAACATCCAGTACGGAGGCCATATACTCCTGTGAAAGACCCTTTTTTTCTCTGGATACTTTTATTTTGGTGGGGTTTACTGCAATCATGATATTTTTTGGTTCTTTAATGGTTATTTAGAATGCTAACTCACCACAAAAGTAGACTATTTATACAAAAATGATATAATCATATGCGTTTTTTGTATAAACTTATACGAAAAGTGAATAAGCACCAAAGGAATTCAGTTCTATTTTTGCACAGGTGATTGATAAATATAACCCATATTTGGATGTTTTAAATACTTAATTCATTGTATGTATGAAGATTGAGCAAAAACATGCTTACTTGCTAAGCCGGATATCCGATAACAGCCTCCCGGTTTGCCCGTTCGCTTCGTGATTTTGCTGTGGTATGGTAATTGAAAATCGTATTAATCTAACTCCAAGTGAAAAAGGATTTTAAGCTTGTATATTGACCTATGACAAATCGATACTTCCCTCTGTTTTTATTTATATGTTTTGCAAGTAACTGCTTTGCACAAAAAAAAGAATGTATCAGCTTGTCCTCCGGCCCCAGCATTCCTATAGGCGTTTTTGCCAGTAAAAACCCTAATAATAACCGGAATAACACATCTGGATATGCTAATACAGGAATGGCAATAGATTTTTCATACACGTGGTTGTTATATAAAAACCATGGAATAGTTGGGGCTATATACACACAATTAAATCCAACAGATCACCAGAGCCTTGTAGATGACTTATCTCAACAAAATTCAGGTGCTGGAAATATATTGGAAGGTGCGTGGTCTACTGGAGCAATTTTCTTTGGAGTTTATAGTTCATATAGCTTAACCAAAAAATTACGAATCGAACCACAACTTTTATTTGGATTCAGGCAAAGTGAAGCCCCCGGATTCAAAGCTTATAATTTAGATGGGCCTAGCGGATATCCTTCTTGGATCAATCAGGATATTACTCATTCAAAACATGCTATTTTACTTATAGCCCGAACAGTATTTAAATACGAACTTGGAACAAGGCTATGCATTTTGGCTAATCTTGATTTTTTGGCAACAAACCCTGAATTTAAAGATCGGAAAACGATGACAAATCTTGAAACCCAACATCACACATTCACACAAAAGATACGCACATTAAATTTTACCCTTGGGATAGGATACATGTTTAATTAAAATTCAATCACCATGCAAAACGATATTTCCAGAAACAGGCAATCCGGAATCGTAACGTTTCCCATCCGCTTTGCGGTTGTTATGTTATGGACAACACTACTGCTCTTTGGATGCCATAAAAACGAAATCCCTCCAAAGAAAACAAAAGTTTACGGTCATTTGATTGTACGTGGCACAGAGGAAATCATCAATGATAGGCCTTATAAATTAGGAGTAACTCATATGAGAGGATCAGAAGTTTTGGTGGATACAATTACTGATGAAAGCGGATATTTTGAGTTGTCTTTTGAACCAGAATCAGATGAATCGGTATATTGGCTCAGGTATTTGGACGAAATTCCAGATGAGACATTTTGGGAAGATGGAGCATGGATGGAGTTAGACAGTAATGAGTTTCCTTCAAATTGGCAATCGTTTGGAGCAGGCTATCATGGCGAAGTAAATATGGCAGTTACAAAAAAGGCCTGGGTTGAATTGCATGTTGAGAATGTAACCCCTCAAATAGGAGATAGAATTAGGATACGTTTTCGCGGAGGGTGGGAACATGTTTTCCGCCATGGGCAAAATTTTAAAGTAATCTTACCGGGTTCAGGAAATGTTCCCAATCGTTTGGATATTTGGGTAAGTAAACCGGGAGTCGACCCTCATTTACAAACAAAATGGATACAGCTCGGCGAAATGGACACTACGTATTTTAAACTTGAATATTAACCAAAAAACACGTCATCCGGTAATGTTGTGTCCCAATTAAAAGGTATTTACATTTTCCCCTTTAGCAAAGCAATCAACTCCTGGCGTTCTTTCCGCATTTCAGCGATTTCTTCGTAGATATTTTTAATATTTTCAACGATTTCTTTTTGGTTGTAATGAAAGGTTTGGTTAAGTGCACAATTAAAAGTTGAGTTCTCATTGTTGTAATTTGATTGGTAAGGGCCAGAGGCCTCATCAATAAAACTCTCTATCTTTTCTTCAAGCTCCTCTGCGATTTTAAACAACAGCCCAGCCTCAATTTTCTTTTGGCCGCTTTCCATACGGGCATATACGGGCTGTGAAATATTCAGCTTTGAGGCCATATATTCCTGAGAAAAACCCTTTTTTTCTCGTATTGTTCTGATTTTGGCTGTATTTATCATGGTTATTTTTTACATATTTTAGACGTGATAAAAGTATAAAAAATTATTACACCCTGATAAAGGAATTGTTGCTTTTGTATCTTATTGTTTTTCAATGGATAAAAGGCAATTTATGCAAATAATAATCTGCATTTAATCCACATATCACATCAAAAAAGAGCAATCTTATTCTAAAACAGAATAACTTTATTCTGTTTTAGAATAAGACCCTAAGGATTTATTAAATATATTTGCCATCTATAAATGATTTGTTTTTTTGTTGTTTACCTAGGGTTTTACCAGTATTGCCTAACAAATATGGTGCTTTAGTTTCCATTTTGATAAGACGATTCATAAACCTGCATTTTTTTGAGGATGTTTCTGGTGATGTTATTAGAAATACTGTAGCATTTAACTTTTATGTGTCAACACAATATTTGAAAATAATTTATTTATGAACAACACTCTTATTTTACGGTTTTTATTTGCTTCATGGTTTTGCCTTCAAGTTTTTTTCGGTTTTTCACAATCGAAAGATTATTGGTTGAGTTTTAATCTTGGTGTAGCACAGCCTCTTGGAGCATTTGCAAATAAACAGCCTGGTAATGGCAGCTCAAGTTTTGCGAGGAGTGGTTCACATTTTGACATGTCACTTGTAAAGAAAATTTCTGATAATTATGGAATTATTCTCTCTCTATCAAGAACAATTTATTTAACCGATCACAAATATTATATTGACAAAATTTCAGGAAGAACACCCGGTGCGGGTGATGTTTTTGATGGTAATTGGGAGACGGCTAATCTTTTAGTTGGGATACTTAGGTCTTTTAATTTAAACGAAAAATTTCAAATAGAATCTGCCCTTATGATGGTATTACATAGGTCCTTTTCGCCTGAGCTAAGAGCATATAATTTAGACGGCCCACCCGGGTCTCCACGTAATATTCATCAATATGAAAAAGATTCATTTTTTACATTAGGATTAGCAGCTAGGTTAAGCTTAAAATACAATTTTAATGAAAAAATATGCTTCCTTTCTACTGTTGATTTTCTTTGGGCAAACCCACGTTTTGACGATAGAAAAACGAGCTTTAACTACGGTAGAGAAATTGAGTTTACATCTTTTAAGCAACAAGTTACTGCATTGGTTTTCAGTTTGGGTGTTGGCTTTAAACTTTAAAAATCGCAATTATGAAAAATATAAACCCTTTGTTTTTTATTCCAAAAAATTTAGGTCTAAAAGCTGGAATAGCATTCTTTATTCTCGCATTTATATGCAGTTGTAATAAAACAGAAGAAGAGATTCCAATAATCACCAAAGTTCATGGGCACTTAAAAGTTTTAGGTACGGATGAAATAATTAATGATAGACCGTATAGGATACAGTTTATTAATACGAGTTCGGAAGTGCTTGACGAGGCTTTTACTGACGAGAATGGATTCTATCAATTTGAAAAAAGAGCATTAAGATATGAGCATAGTCGTTTTGCCTTAAAATTTGATCGAAGAGATTTGCCCGACAATACCTTTACAGGAGGTGTAGCATTAATTTTAGACACAATAGAAGAACCTATTCCAAATAGATCACCACAAGGAAGTAACAAAGGACATGTAAGTTTCTATCCCGGTTTTAGAAGCTGGGTAAATGTTTGTCTTGAAAAAAAAGCTTGGCTTAAATTAGAGGTTGAGAATGTGGGAGGAAGCTTTGGGGATTATATCAGAATACATTTTGTAAGCTATAGAGGTAGTGATGTAAATTGGTCATCTTGGGAGTTTGTCTTTAATAATCCCCATTTTGAAATCCTTCTTCCAGGAGTTGGTAATGTGGAAAATCACATTGATTATTGGGTGAAGAAAAATGGAGAATTTATTCCACTTCAGCGCGCTTCTGTAAAACTCGGCGAAATGGATACCACCTACTTTAAACTTGAATATTAAGAAAACCGCGATGATGTGCGGCAACACACCATCGCGTTGCAGATGATTTACTAATTTTAAACCAATCTACTTATGAAACGCAAAATTACTTCATTTTTTGTTTTTTTGGGACTATCACACGCTGTTTATTCCCAAATACCTCAAATTGATTTTTCAACAAATTTCAATGATTCTACATGGATTCCATCCGGAATTCTGTTAGAAAATAATCCGGAATTGTTTACAATAAATCTAGGTGATGATGTACATCCTTTTCATTTTGATGGATCTAAGGATAGTGTAAGCAATAGAGATGTGTTTGTTTTTTTGTATGATTATTTTTATTTTGCAGCCTTTAATCAGCCGCATGCAAATTTCCCTTTACTTCCGGATACATTGGAAAATAATATTTATTCAACAAATCCGGCAAACCCAATAAGGCTAGGTTTAATAGATCATGCTTATCAAACCTTTTCAGATTCCGCTATTTCAGGCGGCTATTTAGTTTGGGATACTGTTCCTCCTTTTACTGCACGGATTGTGGATAGTATAATTTTTGTGGATACTGTGTATGTAATTGACACCACTGCTAATCCTCATGACACTTTGGGTTATTATGTGGATAATGATGTGATTAAATTAGATCCAGATAGTATTGCAGAAAAAATTATTGAAACTAGACAATTATTTGCAGGAGCCGTATTGAATAACCATGTTATAATTGAGGAAAACGATCCTTTGATTTTTGATTTAGATATCTTGGATATTTTTGATGATGAAGTTATTTCTGGACCATATCAACTTAGCATAGATGGAGGCAGTAATTATCATTCAATTAATGCCAATAGTCAAATTGTAATTCACAACCATAATCTAGGGTCGGGAATACATCAAATAATTTTAAGAAAAGGAACAACAGTAGAAGCTCCTAGAACAATTTTTGAGTTAAATCTTATAATAACCTATGCGGTAATTGACTACCAAGTTTCAAATTTCAATTCTGAAGATTGCCCACAATTGGATTTTTCAGCAGGGATAGGCTCGGGTATTGCTTCATTTATTATTAGCGGACAGAATAATGGAAAAATTAATAAACCGGTAATTATTGTTGAAGGAATAGATATATTGAATTACAAGAATTCCTTAGAAGATAGGGAAATGTCTTTTAAAGGCAACTTAGGCTACGGTATTTTTCATGTAAATACATTTTTCTCAAATGCTTCAGTAATTGTTAAGGGTCTTGAAAATCCATTTAAAGATTCAAAATACCTACATGACTCATTGCTAAATTTAGGTTACGATATAGTTTATTTGGACTTTAAAACAAGTAGAGAAAATATTCGAAAAAATGCAAATTACCTAATTCAATTAATTCAATATGTAAATGACTCTCTAACTCTTAATAATAGTGATGAACAGATTGCCATAATGGGATTAGGTACCGGTGGAGTAATATCCAGAGTTGCATTAAGGGAAATGGAACTTCAATCATGTTGCCACAATACCCGTATGTTTACCAGTTTTGATGCGCCGCATAGAGGTTTCACTTTTCCCTTAGGCTTACAGAGTTTTATGGAAGATACTCAAAATTATACCAGATTTAGAATGAAAAGGAATAAGAATATTCGACTTTTTTATGAAAATATAATTTTAAGTCCAATGTTTTCTGAACTTTTGATTTATAATTTAAAAACTAATAAAATGCAGAATCATTTGGATTTTTTGCAATACTTAGATTATATAGGCATGCCACAAGGCTCTAGAAATTTTGCAGTAACCAATGGCAATGATGAAGGATTATTACAGCATATTGATTCAAACTCGGCAAATATAATAGCACCCGGAAATGAAATTTTTGATTTTACCTTAAAAATGTATGCACCACCTAGTATAATAGCCTCCGGAGCTTCAATCTTGAGAGTAATTGGAAATGTAGTAACTCAAGAAAATTGGTATTTGGCTCGAGGAATACCTTTAATAGGGGATGAAGCTTCCAGCCAAAATTCTTTTGATATTTATAAAAGCGGCCCGGGTTTACCGGTAAATACAACAGCTTATATAGTTCACAACGGAGCCTTAGCTAGCGCAATATCGACAATTATAATAATTAAAAAAGCGGAAAAAGCATTAATTGCCGCAGCTCCTGCAATAGTTGCATTATTTCCTCCTCCAAATCCAGCCTTGTTAAAATCTTTTATTGCTACGGTAAAAAAAGTTAGTGCCGCTTCAATTTTAAAAGTAACTATTGCTACCGACGTATTTCTAACAATATCATTAATATTAAACGAAATAGCAAATAACAGTAACCTAACGGTAACGCAAAACCCCTACCCTATGCTGAACTATGATAATGCACCAGGGGGGCGTTATTATATTCCGCGAATTTTACATAGTATATCAAGTAAAAGCACAGGTAATTTAAATAGACCTGAGCATAACTTTGTAAGTACTCTAAGTGCTCTTAATATTGATGATGATAACTTGAGGATAGACATTAAAACTAATAAAGACCGTTTTTTACAAGACAGAATAATTCCATTTGAAGATTATCATTCTGCAATATCTTATTTATCTCCTAATTTATATAACGAATTGCATTGTCTTTTCACTATAGGTAATTCTGAAACTATAGGTAACCTTCCTTGGTTTTTAGAAAAATTAACTAATATCCATAATCCGGCGATACCTTCACCACAAGCAGTTATTTCCCTTCATGGTGAAACTTTGAATTATGGAGTTCCGGCCAATACAGGTATAGCTCCGGAAGCAAAATTGCGAAACATGAATATTTATGCTCATGGAAAGGCTGCCGTAAATACATTTTCAGATAATGTTGGCTTTCCTTTTCAACAATTGAGTCCTCCTTCAATTCCTTCTTCATTCACGATAGAAACTCAATCACCAGAATGTGGAGGTACTTACTGTAGAGTTGATAGCTTAGGTGAATTTCAAATTGGTGAATTTACGCAACAAGGTAATTCTACAGAAGGGCACGCTGTATTTCTTGATAACTCCACCTTGGAAATAATGCCTTACGGAAAATTAGTTATAGATAGAAACTCTAGTCTTACTATTGAGGAAGGCGCCACCCTTATCATCCACCCCGGAGCCATTATCGAACTAAATGGCAGGAATGCCATCCTTGAGATTAAAGGCAAGGTAGAAGTTAAAGACAATGCTGTATTTACCTTCACCTATCAAAATCCTAATGATTTTGGCTACATCATCTTCAACCAGCGCCAATGGGATGATTCCGGTGAAATACCCATCTCCGAATACTGGGAAATCGGTGATAATGCACAGTTTGTTTTGGAGGGACCCATACAACACGGAAATATTCTTATGGAATGTAAGCGCAATTTCCGAACGTCATCAGGATCTTCTCCACAGTTTTCCCTTATCAAAATCCGCAACGGGGCTATTAAAATTCACGAAAGCCGCAATGCCAACCTCACGGCAGATTCCTTGTTTTTTGAATATGTGGTTGTTGATAAAGCGGATGTCAATCAGAACAAGCACCAAGGTGTACAATTATGGGGCATGAGCAATAAAACGGCCGATATCAGTCATGTTAATTTTAGTCACGGAAGGTTTGGATTGTATGCCAATCAACTTGGGGTTTCATTTCCTTTGTATTTGCATAATTGTTCTTTTTCCAATAATGATACGGCGGTGTATTTTGAAAATGGAAGTTTTGATTTACACGACTGCACATTTGACAATGGTCCGAGTGGTGTAAAAGCCGAACGCTCCGTGGGATTATCCAAAATTCGAGAAAGTAATTTTTTTGGAACAAAATTTCCGGTTTCCATAGAGTCGGATTATAGTGCAGACTTGAGCGTTTTGAGTTGTAATTTCTATGGCAACAATCCCGACACTTTTGCCATATATCATAATTTTACAGATGTACAAATGAAGTGTTCTAAAATTGAAAACTACCAAGTTGGCGTATATACCAAAAATGCAATCCTTAGTCTAAACAACGGAAAAAATGAGATATTGGCTTGTAATCGAGGGGTATATTTGGATCAGGCCGTGGGGATAACACTTTCTAACGGCGGGAATTACTTTATAGGAAACATAGTGCATGATATCGCAGGCAAAATTGTGAACGATAATTTTTTAGATATCGTTAATATAAATGGCATCGATCACATCAATGCGGCACACAACATCTTTCAGGTCGTCCCAGGTGGATTTAATACTCACATACTTGTTGGTAACAGCACATCAGCGACTCCTTTGCATAGTGCCGTAGGTCATGCATTTGAAAATTGTAGTTCAATAGTTCAAACAGGAAACCCTTTTGATTCATTAATATCCCATATACCCACCGAAATTGAAATCGTATATATGGGTCATACAAGGAAAGTACCCGAAGCACTCCTTTTGGCTACTAACGGTTCATTTGGAGATGAATTTGAAGGGTATATATATACCGGTTTGGAGGATATTATGTTTATTTTAGATGAGGTTTCTACAGTAATTGATCCCACAATAAGTGCAGGTGATAAAAAAGTGTTCAGGATAGGTTTTTCGATGATGTTTAATTTGCTGCGGTTAAATTATCACTATGGAAATCTCGAACCCGTTTTAGCAGAACCCGAGGCAGAGGTAAATGAATTTATTTCATCGATGGACAACTATATCGATGTGCTTATTTCACTTATTCCTGAGGGACCCTTACAGGATGAAAACATAGCAATATGGGAAATAATTCGTGCACACCTCTTTCGATTGGGACAGCATCACCAATATGGGCTGGATGCTTTGCAAAGTATAGGCGGGGATCTTACGGCTAAAACAGTAAGCCGCAAAAACTATTGGGAATGTGTTATGGGCTGGGAGAGTGAAATGCTACAGGGAAATATCGAACACGAAGAATTCTATCAAGAGTTTGCCGTATGTGGTGAAATGTACAGTCCCTACGTAGATTTTAATGAGGATTATATTTTTGAAGATATTATAATCCCCAATCCGAAAGGACGGTTGTCTATTTATCCCAATCCTTCAAAAACACATATTTACGTGCGAATGGAAGATATTGCAGCCCCAGAGGATAACGTACATCTCACAATCACGGGCATGGACGGAAGACTTTTGTTCAAGCAAACACAAGCGGCTTCTTATCTTATTGGAGTGAATATAGAAAACCTGCCTCAGGGCGCGTATATCCTCACCATTACCACACCGTATAAAAAGCACAACGGACAATTTTTAATTGCGCGGTAAGTGTTGAGAACCATCTGGTTTTTGAATTGCGTCCGGGTATAGTGCCCGGACGTTTTTATTTTGCGAAACAAGAAGTCATTCGTATTCCAAAACCACCCCACCAACCGAGGTACGCGCCCGGGATAGCAGTGGAAAGCCCGCAGTGGACACCGCCAGCCGGGACGCGAGCGGCGGAGGCTGGTGAGGATACGAGCCAGACCCCGCACGCCGCTGACCCGGCGGGGGTGGGCACGAGGACTTGGAACGG
>JAFIEY010000012.1 GCA_020832345.1 Cryomorphaceae bacterium
GGTATTGAGTGGTTATAATTTATGTTGAAAAAAATTCTAAATGGAATTAAACCTTAAAGAAAAATATTAAAATTGAATAAAAGTAGATAAAAATGAGTATTAAAAAAATATCAGTTGATTTTCCTAATGATATTCTTTTGGCTTTAAATGAGTCAGAAAGCGACCTCAAAAAAACGAATTAAGGTAACATTTTATATAAAATTATATAAACTACAAAAATTGACAATTGGAAAAGCTTCTCGGCTTTCCGGGATGTCACGATTTTAATTCGAAAAAGAACTCTCTAAAAATAAAATTTCAATTTCAAACTTGAATAAAGAGGATGTTTTAAGTGATATTGAAAAATTGAAATAATGAAAAACGGACTTGTAATTGCTGATGCGGGATCAACTTTTTCACTTGCAATTTTCGATAAACTCGAACTCTTAGAATTTGTTACGGGAAAGAAGCAAGTGCCGGCTGTGGTAGTGAATAGCAAACAAGAAATAAAAGCGTAAGATGGAAGACCAGGAAAAATATAGCGATAATAAAGGCTTACAGCACTTTTCCAACTTTGTCATTTTCCAAACGACAGATGGCAAGGTCAATACCAATGTGTTTTTTAAAGATAAAACCCTATGGCTTACCCAAAAACGTATTGCTGAACTCTTCGAAAAAGGAAGGAGCACCATGACTGATCACCTCCAACAAATTTTTGCAGACGGAGAATTGAAGGAGCAAGTGGTATGTCGGGATTTCCGACACACCACTGCACATAAAACAATAAGGGGATATTGAAGAAACGGAAGAAATTGAAAATTAGCATTTATGAAAGAAAACAGCCTGAGAGATAAAAAGTCATTACGCACACTTACCAAAGCCAATCCCGATTGGGATGAGTTGGCCAAAGATTGTGTGTCCTTTGCCAATGCTCAAGGCGGTTCTATTTTCTTTGGTGTTGAGGACGAAGACGATTTGCCTCCTGCCGGGCAAAAAATCCCCGAACACCTTCCTGCCAAGCTTCAAAAACAAATACAGGGTAGAACAATTAATGTAAGTGTTATTCCACAAGTGAAAGTAGCTGAAAATGATGCAGAATTTTTAGAACTTTTAGTACAGAGGAATGCCACAGCCATTGCTTCCACTTCCAACGGACGTTATTACATGCGGGTAGATGACGACTGCAAGCCCATTCTGCCAGATGAATTAACCAGATTATTAGCAGATAAAGGGGCTTTCATTTGGGAAACGCAGTCTTATCTGAGAGTTACATCTAAAGAATATGATTTAGACAAATTCAGCCGGTTTTTATCGGATGTTCAATCGTCAGATAGAGTGAGCCGTTTTGTAAAGAATAAATCTCCGGAGGAATTAATGGAGTACTATTTTCTTACTTCCGGCAACTACCTCACCAATTTAGGCGTACTATGGATTGGAAAAAGAGAACATCGTGCTAGATTGCTCTATGCCCCATCTATCGAATTCATCAAATACGTTGAACATGAGCAAAAGGTCAACAAGTTGCTTTGGGACGATTACAGTAAGAATCCTAAAGAGTTGATTCAGGCTATAATGAGCGAAATACCTGACTGGAAAGAAGGCATTGAAATAGCCGATGGTATTTTCAGAAAAAATATTTCCAATTATGATGAGTCTGTAATAAGAGAATTACTAGCCAATGCATTGGTTCACAGACCTTATACTACCAAAGGGGATATTTTTATCAACCTCCATCCAGATCGGCTGGAAATACACAATCCAGGTTTATTGCCCCTAGGTGTAACACCTAAAAACATTCTACATAAAAGTGTGCAACGCAATCCACATTTGGCCAAAGTTTTCTTCGACCTAAAACTCATGGAAAAAGAAGGTTCGGGCTATGATAAAATTTATGAATCACTACTCTCAAGTGGTAAGCCAATACCCGAACCGTTGGAGGAATTCGACAGGGTAAAAGTCACCGTTAGAAAGCGTATTGTCAATAAATACGTGATTCAATTCATTGAAAAGGTGCATCAGGAATTTCAGTTGAGGTCAAAAGAAATTATTAGTTTAGGACTGATTGCTCAGCATACTTCTCTCACAGCAATCGAATTTGGATCAATGCTGGGCTTGGAAGAGAAAGAAGCGATTAAAAATTGGTTGGGCAGGCTACTGAATTTTAAGTTGATTAAATCTAAAGGAAGAACCAAAGGGACTTCTTATTATGTAGAACCTGCTGTTTTGAAAAAGCATGAGTTTAAAGGTCAAACGAGTCTAAAAAATATTGCCTCCCATCGTCTGGATGCATTAATTATTGAGGATTTATCGAGATATGGTAAAAGTGCCATCAGCGAAATCCACCAGCGAGTTGGAAAAGAGATACCATTACGTACGCTTAGATATCAATTAAATCAACTGGTTGAAAAAAAACTTCTTAATAAAGAAGGAGAGAAAAAAGGAACCAAATACTTTATTGACAAATAAGCCGGAAAAAAACCTGCGTTGTCAATAAATTGTCAATAAAATTGTCAAAATATGCCGAGCAATAAATAAATATTATTCCAATACCACATTTGTGCTTTTTGGAAAAAGAGCATGAATACAAGGTGTTGTCCAAAGATGCTTTTGATGATAAGGAATATCATATCACTGAAAAAGAGTTGATTGCATTCATTACAGCCACTCAAGTTGATAAGTATGCCGAGATTGAAGAAAACTACAAAACAGATACCAACAAAGAAATAATAAAGGCACTCAAAGATGAACTAACGAAGAAAAAATTATGGTTGATTATGAGAGACGGCCTGATAGTAAAAAGGCACGCAACTAGAATTGTATAAATCCAAACCAAGGTCACAAAT
>JAFIEY010000019.1 GCA_020832345.1 Cryomorphaceae bacterium
TGTCGTTTATGACACTTTGGTTCGTGGTAATATTATTTCTGGTGCCAATCAACAAATATGTAATGGCGAGACACCTTCTTCTATTAGTTTTTCATCACCAGGAGGAGGGAGCAATAATTTTTCGTATCAATGGGAGGTTTCGGTAGATGGAACAAGTTGGTCAAATATTCCGGGCCAAACAACCTTAAGTTTCTCTCCCGGTAATTTGTTTCAAACTACCTATTACCGCCTTCATCAAATGGATAACCATTGTAGTCCTGTTCAAACGGTATTTACTGATTCTGTAATTGTTATTGTTTACGATACTTTGGTAGAAGGTAATATTAATATCGGAGCTGATCAACAAATCTGTAATGGCGATACGCCTTTTCCTTTAAGCTTTACCCAACCTTCAGGAGGTAGTGGAAATTTTTCTTATCAATGGGAAAGCTCAATTGATAATACAACTTGGTCAGATATTCCGGGAACCAATTCATTGTTCTATGTACCCGGTGCGTTGACCGACACAACATACTTTAGAATTAAACAAACGGATACGCATTGTAGTCCTAGTCAAGTTGTATATACAAGTAGCTTAATGGTTGGTGTTTACGATTCTTTTCAGCAAGGTTATTTTACGGGTTATCAAGATACAATTTGCGAAGGTGAGTCGCTAGATTCGCTGGTAAACTTTAGTATAATTGACATTGAAGGAGCAGACTCTAATCAATATATATATGTATGGCATTCAGATACGGTATCTAATGGCTCTTTTTCTGATAGTATTTCTTCGGATAGTACTTTATGGTTAAGTACTGGGGTATTGACAAGAACCACATATTACAGGTTAACAGTAATTACACATTGCGGTGATACAGCCATTTATTCAGACACATTGGTAAGCATAATAGTTAATCCTCTTCCTGGAAATGAGGTAGATACTATTGCAGAGCAACAAGAGGATGAATTTAATATATGTGACGGAAGTTTAGGGAGAATATTTATGCTTTCCAATGCCAATGCCAATCCTCAGGTAGGGGTTGATTGGTCAAATAATGGTCAATTCCAAGGTTTAATTCGTGCTTCGGATAGCATTAAAATACTTGTATTTGACGAGGTGAGTTCAAGTTTATCAGCAACGTATAAAAACCGCCAAACCAGTTGTTCACGCACAATAAATTGGAGGGGGTTAATAGACAATAAAATAGCGCCATCTCGTAGAGCCTTTGTTCATAGACAACAGTTGAACATGCTTATATATGAGGATACTACGGGAGATAATTATAAGTGGGGTTGGATACCGATACATGTGAGGCAAAATATAGTTGAAACGGAATTAGAATTACATTATTTGAATACAAGCGGTTTGCTTCCTTATGCAATATTCAATCAGGGTACGTCAAATAATCATGTTATTGATTTAGAGTCAAATATTTACTTTGTTGAAATTACTAAAGATGGTTGTATGTCGAGGGTATTATTTAATCCAAGCACTACTACTTTACATCAGGAGAGCTTTGAAGAAGAGCAAACCTTATACTTATTTCCTAATCCGAGCGATGGAGATGTTTTTTTACGAGGCGAAATTTCTCAAATTGAATTTATACGATTGTCATCTACTTTAGGTAAAACACTTCCCGTAAGCCTAAATACATCTAATGGAAGGTTAGAAGGGATCGATAATTTGCCATCGGGTAGCTATGTACTGAGTGTACAGCTAAATAATGAAATAGTTAATCTGAGAATGATTATTAATAAGTAAAAATTTAATGCATATTAGTATGATTTTAAATGTGAGTAGATCAGCAGTAAAATTTTTTGTTATACTGTTTTTGATAATAATGAATGGGGTAACTGTTTCCGCGCTTGATGAAAGTATAAGCCCGAGAGAGAAGCTTAAGGTTTTATTTTTTCTTTATGAAGATGTTTCTATTGCTTACGAAAATATTATTACACGACCTCATGAGTTTTTAGATCTATTTACCGATTATGCAACTATTGCTTGTGACATTCTTCCGAAGAATGACTTTAATTCTATGGTTTCCCCAATAGAGTATTATGAGATAGTTAGTACTATGCACGATCGTTTATTCAGAATAAATAGTGTTACAATAGTTCCCCTAAGTTTGCATGTTATTCAATTGAAAAATAATCAAAAGACATTTTCAGTTGAAGTAGAAAAGTTCATAAATGCATCAAGTAAAAACGATGTTACGTATAATCAAATTTCGTTTAGACACAAAATTGAAATTATATTGGAAGATTCAGTTTTTAAAATTACTCGAATACAGCCAGTAGGCGATCAAGGGAAATTATTGATAATAAACCATCCTGATCGAGAAAAATGGCAGGAAGCAGGTTTAGAGTCTTTTGTGGTGAATAGGCAGGATACCATTTTAATCGAGCAAAGGGATAGGACGATATATAGGCTTCCTTCGAGTCAAACAGAAGTGTTATTGAAACCCAATCACCATTTTTATTTTGGTCGCAAATTACTTTCTATCGATAGAAAAAATTTTTTAGATAATGAGGGTAGGACGAATCACACTGATTTAATCTTTCAGCCTAAGGTGTGGTTTTTTAATATTGGCTTAGGCGGTATAATGGGGAGCGCGTCGAATACATATTTAGGTTCGACTACTTTTTCCCCTGACGAGACAGAATTTTTTGCCAGTAACTCTTTGAATCGCTTAGGGTTACTTAATGTAAAAATGGGGGGTAATTTTTTTGTTTCGAAGAAATCACCTATATTTTTAAGTGTTTCTAGTGGTTTTATTTTTTATTCAAGGTATTTCAACGAAGAGCTTTCGAGCTTTCAAAACAGCAGTTTTTCAACAGACGCTCACGGATTTGATTATGTTCGGAATTATTTTGCTCAAGATGTGAGAAGTGAACTCATGTTTAATAACATACTTTTTACGCATAGCCTAAAACTAACATGGGGGGTCCACTCTAGATTTAGTATTTTTCTGGAGCCGGAAATTCTGTATTCATCCTCGACTTTCCAAACAATGGAGCATAATATTTTCCTAGATCAAGTTAGAATTACGGGGCTTTACCATGATGATGATGTTGGAATTAGTTATGTTTTAGGAAATGACGATGTTTACAATGTGCTAGACTTCGGCTTACAAGGAACAATGCGTGAAAATATAAATGTTGATTTAACTGAATTGCTGTTTGTGTTAAATTATGGTTTTTCTTTTAATATTTCGGATAGAAGTATGCTCGAATTTGGAGTTACTAGTATTTTGGTGAATCATCAGACAACTCGTTTTTCCAATGACTCGTCAATTGAGTTTTTAAATTTAACTAACAATGTAAAGTTCGGCTTTTTTGGGGGTGCGATTAACTTTATCCCTAGGCTAAATTATGTCGTTTATCTTTAAACTTACATTTTTGATAACTTAAAGTAGAAAAATAATGA
>JAFIEY010000026.1 GCA_020832345.1 Cryomorphaceae bacterium
GGTCTAAATAGAATCCATTTGCTTGCTAATTTTCATATCACGCTTTTGTTAAGTAGAAATTTTAAAAACAAAGGAACATGATTACCCACTTCCCTCCTTTAAAATTTTTACAAGGTCTAAATAGAATCCATTTGCTTGCTAATTTTCATAGCAGGCTTATGTTAAGTAAAAAATTTAAAAACAAAGGGACATGATTACCCACGTCCCACCTTTAAAACTTTGCCAAGGTCTAAATAGAATCCATTTGCTTGCTAATTTTCATATCACGCTTTTGTTAAGTAGAAAATTTAAAAATAAAGGGACGTGAATACTCACGTCCCTCCTTTAACTTTACGTTGTTTATAACGACTCCATTTGTTTGCCTATTTCCTCTGCACGCTTCTGGTTGCCAGTTTTGAAATACGACTCCCTTAAAGCATTCAAAATTTCAGGATCGTTCGGTTTTACTTCGTTGGCCTTTTCAAAATACGGTAATGCCTTTTCAAACAATTTTTTCTGTTCAGCTTTTAGTTTATCAAACTTCTTCATATCAGCTGGACTAGTCGTTAGCTTATTCATTCGATCGACATAAGCATTTGCTTCGTGAACATACGTGATGCCAAAATTAAAGGATGCATCGGCATGATCTGGTTCTATAGCCAATGTGGCTTTGTATGCTTCACGAGCTTTCTCGGTATCCTTGATGTTTTTATAATATATAGTCCCTTTAATAAAATGGAATAATGCGTTATTAGGATCATTCTCTAAGGATTGTTCAATATTTTCCAAAACCTTCTCGAACTCTCCTGCATCCAAAAATACCTGAAGCTCTTCTCGCAATAACCGTTCGTTGTCAGGGTAAAGTTCTCGCGCTACTTTTAGGATTTCACGATACTCATCCATTTTTTTTGTTACTCTATACAAGGAAGCCAAAGTTTGATACAAATCCGGTGTTATTTCATCCGTATAGCCCAAATCTTTATGGGTTTCCTTTTCAACGGATATTTCGGCTGATCTCAAATTTGGGAAAACTTCAAACCTTTCTTTTTCAATGTTATAAGCCCTAATAGAAACGCCTTTATATCCCCAATCAATCATGTTTTTATAGTACTCAATGGCCTTTTCATAATCCTTTAGCATAAAAAGCTGGTTTGCTGCACTGAAATATGAAGAGGTGTCCATTTTGCCTATTGGCTCCTTTTTACTCATTTCAAACGCAGCCATAAAATTTTCATAGGCTTTTTTTCTACTCGCTTTGGCCGCTTCTATCTCTTCCTGCAATTCTTGATTTTGTGCTTGATTTACAGCAATAATGGCTTTTTGCACCTTAACTTGTGGAAGGGGACGAATCATTTTTATAGTTAGATCAATAAAATAATTCTTGTTAATCCTCTTTTCAAAATCATAACTCTTAAACAAATACTCAATGGCTTTGTCCAAAGCGTCATCATCCAAAGCTTGGATTTCTTCACTGTCGGATTGTAAAATATAAAGGTGAATCTTTCCGTAATAGTGATAGTATTTGGCCAAAATTTTATTCTTGACATTGCCCTCACCCTTTTCATCTATGATCCTTCGAGCTTTTTCAATGTATTGCTTGGCATCAGCCAAATCAGCCCTTTGATCTATGGCAATAACGGCACTACTAATTTGCGGTCCTTCTTGTGCAAAAGCAACAAAGGTCAACAAGGTTGCACCAATGATTAACAGCTTTTTCATAACGATTGTAAATTTTACGTTGTTTATTCTTGTTCCGGGCTTTCGCCTTCGTCTTTATTGGTTTCAATTTCCTTGCCAGAATCTACAACGCCGTCCTCTGGATTGATTTCGGTCACTTCCCCCTCAATCTCTTCCAGTTCAGCGGCGGGAACTTTGGCAACTGAAGCTATGCTGTCATTTCCCTTCAAGGTAATCAAGCGCACACCTTGCGTATTTCTACCCATTAGTCGCATACTGGCCACACTCATTCGAATGGTTATGCCCCTCCGGTTGATAATGATTAAGTCATTTTCGTCGGTTACGGCTTTTATGGCAATCAATGCTCCGGTTTTTTCCGTTACATTGATGGTTTTTACACCTTTGCCACCGCGATTGGTGATGCGATATTCATCCAGTTCGGAGCGCTTTCCGTATCCGCGTTCAGAAACAACCAAGATGTCCGCCTCCCCTACTTTACAAGTAATGGCGCCAACCACTTCGTCGTTTTCATCGGCTAGACGAATTCCGCGAACACCACTGGCACCGCGACCCATAGGACGGACGGTAGATTCGTTGAACCGAATGGCTTTTCCACTTTTCACGGCCATTACAATATCGTCCAGTCCATCCGTGAGTTTTGCTTCCAACAATTGGTCGCCTTCGCGCACTGTTACGGCATTAATACCATTTACACGTGGACGACTGTAGGCTTCCAGGGTGGTTTTTTTGATCACGCCTTTTTTGGTAACCAATACCACAAAGTGATTGTTTATGTATTCATCCTCTTTGAGGTTTTCTACATTGATAAAAGCCATCACTTTATCATCCGGAGAAATATTAATCAGGTTTTGTACAGCCCTGCCCTTGCTGGCTTTTGAGCCTTCGGGTATTTCGTAAACTTTGAGCCAAAAACATTTACCTTGTTCGGTAAAGAACAACATATAATTGTGATTTCTCGCGACAAATACATGTTCAACAAAATCCTCATCACGGGTACTGGCGCCTCTTTGGCCTACCCCTCCCCTTCCCTGGGTCTTGTATTCTGAAAGTGAGGTGCGTTTGATGTATCCGGCATGAGAAATGGTGATGACAACTTCCTCATTGGGAATCATATCTTCAATGCTCACATCACCACCCGAAAGTTCAATATCGGTTCTGCGTTCATCGCCGTATTTTTCTTTGATTTCGGCCATCTCATCTTTAATGATTTGCATCCGAAGGGCTTTGTCTTCCAATACGCTTTTTAAATATTCGATGGTTTTCATCAATTCATCGTATTCAGCGCGGAGTTTATCCTGCTCCAGTCCGGTAAGCTGGCGAAGTCGCATTTCCACAATGGCACGTGACTGAATGTCTGACAGGGAAAAACGCTCCATCAATTTATTCCGTGCCTCCTCGGGATTTTGTGATCCGCGGATGATGGCAATTACCTCATCAATATTGTCCGAGGCAATGATAAGACCTTCGAGAATATGGGCGCGTTCTTCGGCTTTACGAAGATCGTATTTGGTTCTACGGACAACCACTTCATGACGGAATTCCACAAAGTGTTTAATGAGATCCCTGAGGTTTACCGCCTCGGGTCTTCCGTTGACCAAACAAATATTGTTTACACTAAACGATGTTTGAAGCGCCGTGTATTTAAAGAGTTTATTCAAAACAACATTGGGAATAGCATCACGCTTGAGGACGTAAACAATGCGCATCCCGTTGCGGTCACTCTCATCGCGAATATCGGCAATTCCGTCAAGTTTCTTATCGTTGACCAAATCAGCGGTCTTTTTGATCATTTCTGCCTTATTGACCTGATAAGGGATTTCGGTCACCACGATGCAATCTCTTCCGCGCACTTCCTCAAAAGCAGTTCGAGCTCTTACCACAACCCTTCCGCGTCCATTTTCAAAGGCATCGCGTACGCCTTCATAACCGTATATAATTCCACCGGTTGGAAAATCAGGGGCTTTAATAAATTGCATGAGTCCCGGAATGTCAATTTCCGGATCTTCGATATATGCATTGACACCGTCGGCGACTTCACTTAAGTTATGCGGCGCCATATTGGTCGCCATACCTACTGCAATACCCGAAGAACCATTGACCAGCAAGTTTGGAATTCTGGTGGGAAGAACGGTGGGTTCTTTTAAGGTATCATCAAAGTTGTATTGGAAGTCAACGGTCTCTTTATCGATGTCCATCAACATTTCCTCAGAAATTTTACGCAATCGCGCTTCGGTATAACGCATGGCCGCCGGACTATCACCATCCACCGAACCAAAGTTACCCTGGCCGTCAACGAGCATATAACGCAAAGACCAGCTCTGTGCCATTCTCACCATGGTATCGTAAACACTGGAATCACCATGTGGGTGATACTTACCAAGCACCTCCCCTACAATCCTCGCAGACTTCTTGTATGGTCGGTTGGACTGAACACCTAACTCGTGCATACCAAATAATACCCTGCGGTGAACGGGTTTTAAACCATCACGCACATCAGGTAACGCACGCGAAACAATAACCGACATCGAATAATCGATGTAGGAAGACTTCATTTCTTCCTCAATATTAATGGGGATAATCTTTTCTCCTTCCGCCATAATGACAGTATAATTAGTTTTCTATATTCAATTTATCGCAAATCCAAAAAAAAGTTTTTTCTCTAGCTAAAATTTCTTTTTTAGCAGCCTAATGAAACCTACACTTTGATCGTTCTCTTTTGTGTCAAACGTCGTTTACCGTGTGGGTTTCACAATAACTTTATGGATTTACATAGTCAGCAAAAATATACCACAGGGTCTTAAGAACGGTGTGGATTTGGAAAAATGTATGCACAATTATACACAATCATTGTTAAAAAAAAATAGGTTTTTCTTGGTGCATATAGTAGTTTGGACGTAGTTTTGACTTCATCAGCATGTTTGGCTTGTGAACGCTTTGCCCATTAGGCGTGTTATGATAACTGGGGACATTGGTGAAGTGGACTTTAGTGCTTTTCACCTTGTTATTTTTAATTAAGAAAACTAAAACCACCTGTAACTACCCATAAATAACAACATGGCACATTTTATGACGTTACAGAATAAATGATACTTAGACAATGGACGAAAATTTTTCACCAAGAGTAAAAGACGTAATCAACTTCAGCAAAGAAGAAGCGCTGCGGTTGGGTCACGAATTTATAGGTACAGAGCACCTCCTTCTGGGCATCATCCGTGAGGGTGAAGGCAGTGGTGTAAGGTTGCTGCAAGATCTGGGCGTTTCTCTCGATGCCCTCAGATTAAAAATTGAAACAGTAAACGCACCTAATATTACCGGGCAAATTAATCCGGGCAAAAACCTACCCCTAACCCGTCAGGCGGAAAAAGCCTTGAAGACTACTTTTTTAGAAGCCAAGCTTTTTAAAAGCCCAACCATCAGAACAAGTCATCTTTTGCTTTGCATACTCCGCAACGAAGACGATCCTACCTCCCGTATTCTAGGTCAGTTTAATATTGATTACGAAACGGTAAAAGACGAATACCAGCTGCACTTTAACGACAACGATAAATCTCGTGGAAAAAACGGAGGCGCTGGTAATCCCCAAGGCATGGCCTTTAGCGAGGAAGACGATGAATTTCGCGATCAGGGTAGATCTACGCCCCCTCCCACCGGTGGCGGTGGCACACGCGGAAGATCTGATAACAAAAGTAAAACGCCGGTACTCGACAATTTTGGCCGCGACCTAACTGCCATGGCCGAAGAGGATAAACTCGATCCGGTTGTGGGTCGAGAACAGGAAATTGAGCGGGTTTCTCAAATTCTCAGCCGACGAAAAAAGAACAACCCATTATTAATAGGTGAACCCGGTGTGGGTAAATCTGCCATTGCCGAAGGTCTTGCCCTTAGAATTGTGCAACACAAGGTGAGCCGTGTTTTATTCAATAAACGCGTTATTACCTTGGATTTGGCTTCTTTGGTTGCCGGTACAAAATACCGCGGACAATTTGAGGAACGCATGAAAGCTTTGATGAACGAATTGGAAAAAAATAAGGACATCATTCTTTTCATCGACGAATTACACACCATTGTTGGTGCAGGTGGTGCTACCGGTTCCCTCGATGCTTCCAATATGTTTAAGCCTGCACTGGCTCGCGGAGAGATTCAATGTATAGGTGCTACTACCCTGGATGAATATCGTCAGTACATCGAAAAGGACGGCGCACTTGAACGTCGCTTCCAAAAAGTGATGGTGGATCCCACAAGCCCTGAAGAAACCGTCCAGATTCTTCAAAACATCAAGGACAAATACGAGGATCACCACAACGTAAATTACGACGACGCTGCCATTCAGGCATGTGTAAGTCTGACCACCAGATATATTTCCGATCGTCACCTTCCCGATAAGGCCATTGATGCCCTAGACGAAGCGGGATCGCGCGTTCATATTACCAGTATTAAGGTACCGAAAAAGGTTTTAGAACTCGAAAAGCGACTGGAAGAAATTCGCGAAGAAAAAATTCAGGTTGTCAAAAGCCAAAAGTACGAAGAAGCCGCTCGCCTCCGCGATGACGAAAAACACATCGAAGCCGATTTGGAAAAAGCACAAATTGAATGGCAGGAAGAGGTGAAGAAAAACCGGGTAGATGTTACTGAAGATAATGTCGCGCAGGTAGTGTCCATGATGACAGGTATTCCGGTTCAGCGAATTGCCCAAAAAGAAGGTAAAAGATTGGCCAAAATGGGGCAGGAACTCATGAACATGGTCATTGGTCAGGACGAGGCAGTTGCCAAGGTCGTCAAAGCCATACAGCGAAATCGCGCCGGTCTCAAAGATCCCAAAAAACCCATCGGGAGTTTTATCTTCCTGGGACCTACAGGTGTTGGTAAAACCCAGTTGGCTAAAGATTTATCCCGTGTACTCTTTGATTCAGAAGATGCAATGATTCGCATCGATATGAGTGAATACATGGAGAAATTTGCCGTTTCTCGCTTAATCGGTGCGCCTCCGGGATATGTTGGTTATGAAGAAGGCGGACAACTTACGGAAAAAGTACGCAGGAAACCTTATTCAGTGGTTTTGCTCGACGAAATTGAAAAAGCCCACCCGGATGTATTTAACCTACTGCTTCAGGCACTTGATGATGGACAACTCACCGATAGCCTCGGTAGAAAAATTGATTTTAAAAACACCATCATTATCATGACTTCCAACGTGGGTTCGCGACAGTTAAAAGACTTTGGAACCGGAGTTGGATTCCAGACGAAGGTGAGGTCCGAAAGAACCGCAGAAATTTCCAAAGGTGTAATTGAAAGTGCACTCAAAAAGGCATTTGCGCCGGAATTCCTCAATCGTATTGATGATGTGGTGCTGTTTAACCCACTGGATAAAGAGCATATCCTCAAAATTATCGATATCGAATTGAAAAAGCTCTATGGCAGAATTGAGGATTTGGGTTATAAACTTACCCTGACCAAAAGTGCCAAGTCTTTTGTTGCCGATAAAGGATTTGATCCACAATTTGGCGCTCGTCCGCTAAATCGTGCCATTCAGAAGTATATTGAAGATCCTTTAGCCGAGGAGATTATCAACGGATCACTTGTTGAGGGCGGAAAAGTAACCCTCGATCTCGACAAGGAAAATGATGTCTTAAAAATCGTTCTCGATCAACCGAGCACGAAGAAGAAATCTGATAAGTCGAATGACGCTAAAATGGATGAACCATCCTCTGCAACCAATTCCGATCAATGAGTGTAGTTGAAGAACGAGAGCGGCTGGTTGAAGGTGGTTTATTTTTGCCACTCATGGAGGATTTTTACACCATACAAGGAGAGGGTTTCCATACGGGAACCCCTTCCTATTTTGTGCGTATTGGTGGTTGTGATGTGGGTTGTCACTGGTGTGATGTAAAGGAAAGTTGGAATGCAGCCCTCCACCCACCCACTTCAATTGAAAATATTTTAGAAAAAGCGGCGACCCACCTGGATGTGGTGGGATGTAAAACCGTAGTGATTACCGGAGGGGAACCTGCAACCTATAATATGACGCCCCTAACTTTATTGCTCAAAGAAAAGGGATACCAAATACATTTGGAAACTTCAGGCGCATTTTCATTTTCCGGTACATGGGATTGGATTTGCCTTTCTCCAAAAAAAAACAAACCGCCCAAATCTGCATGGTATGAAAATGCCAACGAATTAAAGGTAATCATTTATAATCAACACGACTTTATCTGGGCGGAAGAGCACGCCGCAAAAGTCAATCAGGAATGTAAACTATTCCTTCAGCCCGAATGGAGCCGTCGCGAAAAAATGACGCCCTTGTTGGTGGATTACGTTATGGCCAATCCCAAGTGGAATATTTCCCTCCAAACCCACAAATACCTTCAAATACCGTGAATCGTCTCGCCATTCTTTTCATTTTGGTTTCCGTGAGTTTTACCGCTTGTGGTCAATCCAAAAAAACTCTAAAAAACTATACCAAGGCCCGCGAACACTTGAGAGAAGATCGGGTAGAAAAGGCTTTTAACCTTTTGGAAAAAATAAACGATAAAGATCCTATGTTTCCAGATGCATGGATTTTAAGAGGCGATATTTTACAGAAAAATGAACGATACGAAGAGGCCATAAAAGCGTATAAAGGTGCCCTGCGAACCGGAAAAGCAAATTATCTACTTTTTAATTTGGGTCAAGTCAGTTTTTTAAACGGCGATTACGTTGAAGCTAAAGATTATATGGAACGCTACTTAAACCTAAATCGAGCTGCTGATCGCGCCCGGGAAATGGCCATTCGCATCATAGAAAGTAGCATTTTTGCCCAGGAAGCTGTAAAAAAACCCTTCCCTTTCGATCCCATTAATTTAGGAGAAAACATCAATGATGCGGGGCATCAATACTTTCCGAGTATTAGTGCAGACGGTACAACCTTGATTTTTACGGAACGACAAGTTACCGGGGAACGACTGGACGAGGATTTTTTTCAAAGCACACTGGGCGATGACCGGAATTGGAAGCCCAAAGAGCGCCTGCAAGGGCGACTAAATACACAACTAAACGAAGGCGCACAAACGCTTAGTGCAGATGGAAACATGCTGTACTTTGCGGGATGTAGTCGTCCGGAAGGATATGGTTCCTGCGATATATACCAATCCGTGAAAGGCCCCGATGGCAGTTGGTCAAAACCCCGTAACCTCGGCCCCCAAATAAACACCGAAGCCTGGGAATCTATGCCCTGTATTTCACCCGATGGAAAAACCTTGTATTTTGTCAGAGGAAAAGACATGCGTTCATCACTCATGACCATTATGTACAGCGAGTTACAAGGAGATGGTACATGGACAAAAGCCCAACCTATTCCCGGAAAAGTAAATACCGAATATCGCGAAACCACACCTTTTATTTATTTCGATAACAGCAAATTATATTTCGCATCCGACGGTCATCCCGGATTTGGCGATTTGGATTTTTTTGTGAGTGAACGACAATCCGATGGTACATGGGGAAAACCCAAAAACCTCGGATTTCCCATCAATACCAAAAATGAAGAATCCAGTCTGGTTTTAAGTCCTGATGGCAAAACGGGCTACTTTGCTTCCGATCGAGAGGAAGGATTTGGGGGATTAGACCTGTACAAGTTTGAATTACCCGAACCCCACCGAGGAGCACCCGTCGCCTATGTTCAGGGACAAGTCCGCGATGCGAAAACCAAAAAACTCGTTTCCAATGCAGTGTTGGAAGTGATAGATTTACAGAGCAAGGATACCGTGTGGACGCTCACAACCTCTGGAAATGGTAGCTTTTTCATCATATTACCCGGCCATCGCAATTACGCTATGAGTGTGGATAGAGTGTCCTACCTATTTCACTCCGAAAACTTTAGTCTATCCGCAGAAGGTGCAGATGCGCCAAAAGAAATGGTGGTGTATTTGCAGAAACTAGAACAAGGTGGAAAGGTCGTGCTTCGCAATATATTTTTCGCCTATGACGACTATAAACTGGAGGAAAACTCTTTTACTGAATTGGCAAGGGTTGTACATTTATTAGAAAAAAATCCTGAGTTGCGAATAGAAATCACCGGACACACTGATAATCAAGGAAGTGATGGATATAACGAAAAGCTCAGTGCAAACCGGGCGCAATCGGTACGAAATTTTTTGGTTGAAAAAGGTATAAGTCCCGGTCGGGTAACCGCTGTGGGAAAGGGTGCTTCTGAGCCCATGGCCACCAATAAAACCGAGGAGGGTCGCGCCCAAAATCGTCGCATCGAAATGACGATTATCCAATGACAATTACCATTCATGTTGTTTTTTTGTATCCTTATTAATTTCCCGTCAAATAATCCTAAATATTTCCTATTTTTGTCGAAGAAATTGGAACGGATACCCTTTTATTCTATTCTATGAAAAACATCAAAAAAGTCCTTGTGATATCAAGCATATCATTGGGCATTCTCACAACCAGCTCGTGCTGGCGCGATGATCTCGATCCCGATGTATTGCGTCAGGGAGTTGATTCTAAATGGGGCGCACCCTTTTTTAAGACAAAACTCAATATTGAGGATATAGACGAAACCTCGGAATTTTTATCCGCAGATCCCGATGGGTTATTGCGAGCGGTTTATCGCCAAGATACCCTCGCAACCCAAAAATCAGAAGATTTTTTCGATGTACCATCAGACCAACCCGACAATGAAGTGGCGGGGATAAAGAGCGCTGGGAAAGTTACTGCAGGTTTTAACTTCCTTTCCACCGCAGATGCCAGATTACAACAAATTTTGTTACACGAAGGACAAATCAATTACGCTTTTCCGGATACGGTTGCAGTTGGCACCATTGTCAAAGTCACACTGGGCACTGCAACTCTCGCCAATGGAGATTCTGCGACCTTTTTATTAGAACGCACATCATCAAGTTATACGGGAAGTTTCGATGTAAGTGGCATGGATTTTAGCTTTACTGGAAGTGGCAATGAGCTCGAACTATCCGTAGAAGTGATAGCTGCTCCGGGGGTTCCCGATTTTACGGCCATACCTTTCACCATCGGGTTTTCAAATTTATCAGTACAACAGATCGAAGCCTATTTTGGAAATAGGGTGCTGGCATTGCCCTCAAGTACACAAAAAATAAACATGCGGGGCTTAAACCAATATCGGGGTGCAATTTCCCTATCCAATCCCGAAATTAAAGTAAAAATTTGGAATCCCTTGGGTGTATCCTTTGAATTAATTCCGGTTTTAAACGGAATTGCCGGTGGAAAATCACGTCTGATTAACCTCCCTCCTATTGTGGTAAACCAGCCCACAATGCCCGGGAATACGGAGTATTCAGAAATCGTTTTTAATTCTAGTAATTCAGACTTATCAAGATTACTTGAGGAACTTCCCGAGGAAATTTTTATGCAGGGAACCATTATTGTGAATCCGGGGCAGGACAGCACACAAACTAATTTTGCCTCTCGCGATGACGAAATAAGAGTTGGATTAGAAATTAATATACCCCTCATCTTTTCCGCACCTACACTTGTGCTTACCCAGTCTTTAAGCAATTTCAGTGTTGTTGGTGGTCTGCCTCAAGAGTTTACCAGTTTGGGAGCCAAAGTTACCGGAATCAACTCCTTTCCCTTTGATGCAACAGTAAAAGTCTTTTTTAAAGATTCACAAGGCGATCGATTGGATTCTATTGTAGTTCCGGTATTACAAGCCGCTGATGTGGATGGGGAAGGTCGTGTCACAGCCCCCACCGATTACACCTTTGATTTGGATTTTGACGAATCCTCGATGGATATTATTACCGCTGTAAATGATGTAGATGTGGAAGTATCTCTAGGCACTGTCAACGAAGGTCAAGACCAGGTGGCCATATATACGGATTACACCTTTGAAATAAGACTTTCGCTACGGGCCGGAGTAAACGTCAAAATTCCTCAATCAGAATAATTATGAAAAAGGTATTTACCATATATAAAGGATTTTTAATAGGTGCATTTTCCTTTTTCATCCTTTTAGCTATCCCGCAAAAAGCAGTTGCTCAAAGCGACTTGATGCTTTATAACTTCCGAGGTGTGGCACAATCCAGTTTGTTAAATCCGGCCACCAGAAGTCAAACCCGTTTTTCACTGGGCATATTTAGCAATGAAACATCCTTTCACAACACCGGATTTTCGGCCCATGATTTAATGGCGAGAGGATCTAATTTAAATGATAACCTTACCAATATTTTATCCAATATTGGGGACCGTGACTTCATACGGGCCAATAATGAAACGCACTTGATGTTTACATCGTTTCACATCAGTCCCAGAAGCCAAATTTCATTCGGTACCAAGTTGAGTACACTCAATCATCTTACCTTACCCGTCAATCTACTTCGATTGATTCAAGGTAATGACCAAGAGGGTTTTAGAAATGAAGAAGTTCAGTTTGGCAACTTTGGTTTTGATTTTTCTACCATTTTTTCTTATCACCTCGGGTTGTCAGTCGGCATCAATGAACGATTGAATATCGGCGTTAGAGGTTACAGACACCACGGACTATATAATGTATCCGTAAACCGGGACGAAAATGACGTTCGTGTGTTTTTTGGAGAAGACCAATGGAGGAGTTCAACAAACTTTTTAGCCCGAACTTCCATGGCTGCCGGCCCAATCGACAGAACTGTGGCCAGTGAAATAACCTATGACAGCATCCGTCAAAACGAAAACATTGGGTATTCATTGGATTTGGGTTTCAACTATAAACTCAGCGATAAATGGTCCATCTCGGGTTCTATTTTGGGATTGGGTTACATCAATTACACCTATGGACTGAGAGAATACGCTGCGGAAGGTGATTTTGATTTTGACGGTATTGAAGTTGATCTCAACTCAGAAACCGGAAGATTAACTGTAAATACCGGAGAAATTATCGATACCCTTAGATCTGCATTTAACATCGGGGTAAGAGACGGTGAATCTTATCGGAGAAATTTACCAACCCAAGTGTTTGTGGGCGCGGAATACGAAATCACCAAACGCCACCGATTTAATTACGTAACCCGCTATACCCGTTGGAGCGATAAAAACTATTTTGACTTCAACGTACGCTATGTCTTCGCCCCTACCCGATTCTTTCACACCATGGCGAGTATTTCATCCATTCAGGGTAAAATGTATGGCGGTGGTGCCGGTGTTCAGTTTTACTTGCCCGGCATCCAAATATTTGTCATGGCAGATATCATGAGTAAAAGTATTTACATCGACCAGATTCAGGGCGCATTTGTTAACGTAGGACTTAACATGGCATTCTGGGAACGTACCAAAAAGAAAAAGGATGACCAGGAGGAAATCATCGAAAACGAAAATCAAAACTTATGAAAACCAAAGTAACTCATTTAGCTCGCCGGTTTTCACTGGCTTTGGGAATTGGATTTATATTCTCTTCCTGCATTGGTGATTCTGAATTTTCTTATGACCGGGAAAACGCATTTGTTGCACCCTATTTAAAAATTGAAGCCGCCATGATCCACCAGGTTATGCTATTTGACGCGATCATGCGTGATAGCTTGTTCCAACAAACCGGAACGACAAGGATTTACAATGATATTCATGCACAACAATCAGGTGACACACTTTCTATTTCTTACGGACAAGCCGGAGTGGGTTCAACCAATCCCGATGGCGTTAATCGGCGGGGAGGATTTATCATCGCAACCAACGGAGACTACGACAACCTGGGAAGTGAATTTACTTTTATCTATAAAAATCTCCGAATTGAGGATAAACTTATTACGGGTGGTTTTACCATGGAAAATATGGGTCTCGACAGTCTTAACAAAGAATATTTCTCCATAATTACCGACAGCATTTTTTACGATGGGGATAACAAGTACTTTACCTCAACCCGTGAAGTTCACTGGATGAGTGACTTTGATTTAAGTACGCCCAAAGGCAATCGCGAAGTATTCTTTATGGATCCAGGGGTTATTTATTACAACGGATTCACCAACAACGGTGCTGTGGTATCCTGCATGGGCGAAGATGTCATTGTATTTGATGAAACCTGCACTTACCGCGTAGTCAATGGTATTTATACTTTTGTCAACAACCGAAGCCAATCTGGAAGTGATGAATTTACCGCCGACATGATTGAAGAATCAGATTGCAGCAGTATCATTCGCATCCAAACCTTTAACCCCAATAAAGGATCGTTCTTTTTCCTTCCCAAAGAAGGTTTTTAACTGAATGAGTTAACTCTAAAAAGGATGATTTCAATCAAAATCGACGCGGAGGGGATTTTTGAACCGCAGCTAACCAGCTGTTAGTGAGGATTCAAAAATCTATCGACAAGGAAGATTTTGGCAGAAAGGGACTTTTTAGAGCAGACTCCTGAATTATTTGCATTAGCTGTTCTAACATATAATACCTCGGGGGGCAAACGTATATTTGCCCCCTATTTTTTTATTTATGTACAAAGAAGAATTTACATTACTTTCCATCGTCATTCCTGCTTATAACGAGGCCAAAACCATTCACTTAATCCTCGATAGGGTATTGCGTGTTTCACTCATTAACGACATTCAAAAAGAAATCATTTTGGTCAATGATTGCAGTACCGACGATTCTAAAACCGTCATTGAAACTTATATCCGCGACCATCCCGATCAGAATTTGGTGCTCTATAACCACGAAGTGAACAAAGGCAAAGGAGCTGCTCTGCATACCGGAATTGCACAAGCAACGGGCGATATCATCATCATTCAGGACGCAGATCTGGAGTACGATCCCGAAGAGTTCAACATATTGCTAAAGCCCATTGTAACCGGAAGAGCTGACGTCGTTTATGGTTCGCGATTCATGGGGGGAAACCCACATCGAATTTTGTTTTTCTGGCACTCCATCGGCAATAAATTTCTAACCTTCCTGTCCAATGCCCTCACCAACCTCAACCTGACCGATATGGAAACATGTTACAAGATGTTTCGGGCACCAATAATAAAATCCTTATCTTTGGTGGAAAACAGATTCGGTTTTGAACCTGAGGTAACGGCGAAAATTGCCAGGATACCAAAAATTAGAATTTACGAAGTGGGAATTTCCTATTACGGTAGAACCTATGCAGAAGGTAAAAAAATTGGCTGGAGAGATGGTTTTAGGGCCATTTATTGCATTTTGAAATTCAACATCTGGAAACGAAAATAACATGATATACCTCGGAAAATACAACACCCTTCACGCCGATAAATTCACCAAACAAGGTGTTTATTTAACCGACGGAGACGGAGATGAAGTTTTACTTCCCAACGCCTACCTCCCCAAAAACATCCGTCCGGGTGACGAAATTGAAGTTTTTGTTTATCTGGATTCGGAAGAGCGCCCCATTGCAACTACCCTCCGCCCTACCCTTACCGTGGGCGAAATTGGCGTTTTAGAACTCACCAGCGTCGTACCTTACGGTGCTTTTTTCAACATTGGTCTGGCCAAAGAAATTCTAGTGCCCAACGCACTTCAATACACACCCATCCGAGAAGAAGATGAAGCCCACGTGGTTTACCTCATGATCGATGAAGCCTCCGATCGACTGGTGGGCACAACGTATATTTCTAAATACCTCAGCAATAAAGATCTCGACTTGCAAGTTGGCGATGAAGTAGATTTAATGGTTTACGGCAAAACCGAATTGGGATGGAAAGTTGTTGTCAATAAAAAGCACGATGGCCTAATTTACCACGATGAAGTATTTAAACCCATCTCCAATGCCGATGAATTAAAGGGTTATGTAAAAAAGATTCGCACGGGAAACAAGTTGGACATTGCCCTGGAAAAGTTTGGTTACCGAAAAGTTGAACCCGGGGTTGAGACCATTCTGGACACCCTCAAAGGAAATGACGGTTTTATTCCGCTCAACGACAAAAGCGATCCCGAAGATATAAAAAGAATGCTGCACATGAGTAAAAAGGTATTCAAAAAAGCCGTTGGCGCCTTGTACAAGCAGCGAAAAATCACCCTCGAAGAAAAGGGAATTCGCCTAAACGACAAGCGATACCAAGGATAAAAATTGAGCCCCAAAATATTGGCAGCAATATTGTTATATTCCATTGATGCATAAAAACAAATTTTGAACAAATGAAAAAGCACCTAACCTCAATTTCACGAATAACCCTAATTTCCGTCCTCGCCCTATTTGCCCTATCCTGCAATAAAGACGACGAAATGCACGAGCCGGAAACCACCGGCACCATAATCGTAAAAACCGACAGAGAAACCATAAATGACGAACCCGTAGCCAACATCACCATGGGCTTGTTTGATTATTCCTTAATCGGAAGCTCCATTATATCTGTCTGGGCATTCGATACACAATTAATGGGCGACAACAAGCAAGCGACTTTCAACAATGTACTTCCCGGAAACTATTTTGTTTCACCTATTTACGGAAGTAACGGAAGCAATTTAGGCGGCAGAAGGGCCGTACAGGTTTTGGCTGGCGAAACTGCAGAAATAAATTGGTAAAATGTGATTGGGAAATTTCAAATCAAGAGTCCACGCCATAATAACTTCAATCAAAATCGAGGGGATTTTTGATCCGGAGTTAACTTTATGTTAGTGAGGAATCAAAAGTCTATCGACAAGGGAGGTTTTGGCAGAAAGGGACTTTTTGGAGCAGACTCAACTAATCTTTAGAAAACACCTTATTGAAGTGGTATTTAAACCTGTCCAGTATTTTCTCCTTTCCAATAAACACAACCCACTTCATCAACTTTTCCCTTGGGCTTTTGTTTTTTAAGATGTATTTCCTGGGTATGCTTTCGCTTTTACCCAATTTGTTTCCATTGTATGATGAAATCAGTTTTTCTCCGGTTATGATGTTTTGCAACTCCGTTTTTAGAAAAAGCTCTTGTATGACCATATTGGAATACATGGGCGTATAGTATAAACAGTCTTCAAAAAAATAATGCGTCACTTGAGAGTATCTGGTTGTGCCCGGTTTTTGAATCGCTTCACCGCCGTGAATAAGATTGGAAGACCAAATCAACACATCGCCTTTTTTCGCACAGAAATATTCCTTTTTGTACCCTTTCACATCCAATACTTTACTTAGAAATTCCTCATACTCCGGATAATTTAGCTCCGAGGTATCTGACGCATCTTCACGTATGTGCAAAAAATTAAATTCCGGCAGTTTATGCGAACCAGAATAATAAAATACCGGACCATTCTCTGGCGTAATATCTTCCAAAGCTATCCAAACCCCACACATAAAACGGGCAGGCATGGAACTAAAGTGAATGGAATCTGAATGTGCCTTTTGCTGAGATCCCTCTGAAAAATTCAAAGTCTGAAACGGAATGGGATTCCGATCGTATAAGGTTTGAAGCGTTTCAATAATTTTCTTTTCCGTCGCCAACTTACGGCAGGCATCTGAGTGTTTCCACAAATCCTGTAGTCGTTTGCCATCCTGAAACCGATACATGGGATCCAACGCATTATTTCCCTCGGTAATCATATCACGCACCACCTGCTCAATCAATTCATTGTCAAAAACTTGACGAAGAACCACGTATCCTTTTTCGTGATAATCTCTCGCAATGGTTTTTAGTTCATTGTTTAATTTTCTCCTTTCGAGTTCTTCTTCAAAAAAAATGGATTCAACCCAAGGTGTGTTCATAAGCCTGAATTAAAAATGTAAATCTTTGCGGAGGGTAAAGGTAACACAATTTTTAAATGAAGGAAATACGGATCAATTAAAATTCGGAATATCTGTAATTTTTTATGGCTTTGTCTCCTGATATCCGCGTATTGAATGGATAAATCAAAACCAAAATGTGTAACAATATCTTGCTATTACTACTGCTTATGTTAATTGCATCTTAAGGTAAATCTAGGCAAATTCTTTATTTTATCAAATATTTTCAACAACTTTTATATTTTCTTCTTGGCTTTAAATTGCATTTTTACAATTCCAAGATAAAAAACAAAAATCGAAAACTAATTAATTGTAACCTTTAAATAATTTAACCCCTTCACTCAAGCAAAAATAGAATACATTTGGCTAGTACTTTTTTCTTGTTTTTTTCTGAAATTAATTTTCATATGACCAAATCACTACCATCAAAAAAATACATATCGCAAATTAAAGTCCTTTTGGTGATATTTCATTTAATAGGCTTCTGTTTTTCAGGAACATTTTACAATATTTCACCAAACCTATATGCGCAAATTAACATTGCTCCGCTTGCTAATGTTAACTCACATGGTTGTTTGCAAAACCCCTGTCATTTTCTCAATAATCAGGATACGGGGGTTTGTGGTGTTTCGCAGGTTCAATTGGCTTCTTTACCATATAACCCGCCTTCTCCATTTAATGGGGAGTTTATTGAATGGGAGTGGAATGAACCGGTCGCTATACAATCTATGGTGTTTTATTGGGGTTATTTTCCTATTTTAAGTGTTCAAAATCATCATAGATTTACTGGTGCAACCCTGCAGTATTGGACTGGATCATCTTGGCAAAATCACTTTACTTTTTCCGGATTAGACGTTTCATGTTCAAATTCTATACATTTTCCGCAAATTACCGCAAAAAAGATTAGACTGATAAATTTCGTTCGTTATTACTATTTCAATATACCGCCCCAATTCCATAATTTCATTTCAAACACATTAAATTTACGTGAAATTGAAATTTTTAGCGGATCGCTCTCTGAAAATGATGCCGGAGTTTTGCAATTAACCGCTCCGCCTGCCTTAACCACCTTTTGCGCTGGTAGTCATAACGTCATTGCTCGGGTGGCCAACTTTGGTGTAAACCAAATTAATAATCTAAGCATCCACTGGGAAGTCAATGGGGTTTCTCAACCAAATGTAAACTATTCTAACCCACTCGACACCCAGAATGGCACCGGCCCTTGGTTTGCCGATGTTCCTTTGGGCGCCCTTACTTTTAATGCCGGTACGGACTATAACCTTGTGGTTTGGACATCTCAACCCAATGGGCAACCCGACACCATTAACTACAACGATACCATACAAATCACCATCCGACCCGCGATGATCGGCAATTACACCTTAAATGCTGCAATGCCTACAGCCGGGACGAACTTCCAATCCTTTAATGACCTGAGCAACGCCCTGACTATCCGGGGGGTGTGTGGTCCGGTCACGGTTAATGTAATGCCAAATTCCGGCCCTTACAACGAAAGGGTTACTTTTAATGAAATACGCGGAGCGAGTCACGCCAATACCATCACTGTCAATGGCAACGGAAATGTCCTGAGTTTTACCGCCACCCAAATCGATGATCGAAATACCCTTTCTTTCATTGGAACAGACCATTTTATCATTGATAGTCTTAATGTTCAGGCCAATGGCACCGCTTTTGGGACGGCCATTTACTTTACCTCAAGACCAAATTATAATACGGTAAAAAATTGCAGTCTGTATGCCGCATCAAATTCCTCATCAGACTTTGTCATTTACTTTCAAGCGAATAACTTGCCGAATCAATCGGCATTAGATATAAATGGAAATCACAACCTGATAGAAAATAACATCATTTCCGGAGGAAATAGAGGAATTTCATTTTTGGGCGGTATAGGCGTTAAAAACAAAATTATTAATAATACTTTTGAAAATTTTTCATCCAGCGGCCTTAGAATTCTAAATCAGGACAGTATTATTATTGAAGGAAATACCATCAATGGATCAACTGCAACTACTTCAAATGTTTTAAGAGGAATGGAATTTTTAAATACCATAAATCATGCGAGGGTATCCAAAAATCGAATTAAAAACAGCACCGTTAATTTTGGAAATTTATCTGCCCATTCTTTTATAAACAACCATTTTTCAAATAATTTGATGTACGGGTTTATTAATACTGGAAATAAAGATTTGATTTTTTTATCCTCAGCTCAAGGCTATTGGGATTTCTTACACAATACTTTGCACTTAAATTCCGCCAATTCTTCCCCATCTGCTATCACAAGTATATTTTTGGCAAACAATAACAATCCGTTTTTCCGGGTTAAAAACAATGTATTTGTCCACAACGATACCAACGCAGGAAGTCAATACTTTTATCGAGCACCCAGCCTTCCCGGAAATGCAGAATTTGGGAACAATGTTTATTATTCCACCAATGCAGGCATATTAATAAATACCAATCCGAGCATTCAAACCTTTAGTGATTGGCAGGCACAGGGTTTTGATACGAATAGTGTTTTTATAAATCCCAACTTTGTAGGGGGTACTGTCTCCGATGCGCTACGTCCTCAAAACATTGACATAAAAGGTCTGGGCGAAAACTTTTCATCTATCATCCCCGATGATTTTGAAGGCTGGCCACGAACGCCAAAACCCACACCGGGCGCTTTTGAATTACCGCCCCTACCCGGTATTGATTTGGGTATTCTCGGGTTTCATTTAGATAATGTTACCTGTATAGGAAACCGCCCGATACGGATTATAGTTTACAATAATGGCGGCGACACTGTAACCCAATTCTCCGTGGAATGGAAAGTAAATACCCTTGCGCAAACCACCTTTACAACGACTGGCATTTTTCCGCCGGGCTGGATCGATACCATTACTCTAGGCACAATTGGCATTTTACCCAATACCAATTTTGATTTTGAAGCAGAAATAATTGCCCCCGGGGATATCGATTCAACAAATAATTACGATATGCATTTAGGACTCCGAGCCGGCATGTCGGGCACATATACCATCAATCAAACCGGAACCCCCTCCGCTACCGAATTCTTGAGTTTTACCGATGCAGTTGAAGTTCTAACCACAGTCGGGATTTGTGGCCCTGTCGTGTTTAATGTAACTCCAAATTCCGGCCCCTATAACGAACAAGTCAACCTGACAAATGTAAAAGGGGTAAGTTCAACCAACACCATTACCTTCAATGGCAACAACAACACACTCGAGTATCACGCCAATCAAATTGATAACAGACACACCCTAAAACTCGAAAACGTACAATATACCCATATCAATAACCTGCAAATACATGCTTTAAACAACGCATTTAACGGCTTTGGTTGGGCTGTTTTTCTAACCAATAACGCAAACAACATCACCATAGAAAATTGCAACCTAAGTGCTTTTGCCACCAAAGGTTCCGATAGGTTTGGTGGAATTGTGGCAAGGGACACCATCAAAAACAATTCGTATATCAATAACACAATTTTAGGTGGCAGATATGGCATTTTATTATCTCGGACTCAAAACACTCTGATTTCCGGAAATACCATAAACGGTTTTGCCGATGGAGGTATTCGTACTTCAAATTCTAATTATCAACTGCAAATAAAAAACAACGAGGTGGTTTTTAATTTTAGTGGTTCGGGAAATATGTTTGGAATTGGCATATTTGATAACAATATAAATCATTCCAACGAAAACATGGAGATTTCCAAAAATATAATTTATTCTGATTGTCAAAACTGCCTTACTCCTCCGACTGAAGTTGTTGGCATTCTTACCCCTAGCTATTTTCAATCCAATAAAAGCAAAGTGATTTTTAACAATAAAATTGTGAATATTTGGGGGCGAAATATATCCGGAATTGAAACAGGAGGAAATTGGAAAATTCTACACAATACGATTTCCCTTTCTGACCCAACTCCCTTTGGCCCGGCAGGTTCTTTAGTGGCTACCGGACTTAGAACACCATCCAGTTCAAACCTACCTTTTTACGGTGATTTTCAGAATAATATCGTTTCTATAAGTCGAACCAATGGAGACAATTTTGCATTTAGTAACAGAGTACACGCCATGTCTAGTGATTTTAACTGTTTTTATATACTTAATGGAAATATGAACGGAGGAAGTCAGGGTATGATAAGTAGTTTAAGCGACTGGCAAAATTTTTTAATTAATGATCTAAACAGTGTGATGGAAAATCCACTTTTTGCAGACCCGGCAAATCTGGATTTCACCCCTACCCGTGCGGCCATCCACCAAATGGGAAGCAACAGACTGTCAGAAGTTCCGGTTGACTATTTTAGTGTGGCAAGAACAACAACCCCAGATCCCGGTGCCATCAAATTTAGCCCGAGTACCTGCTCAGGTCCATACCATTTTGTTCTGGATAGCATTCAAGATACCACCGGTGTATTTTCGTGGAACTCCCAAGCCAGTTACTGGGTTATTCAATACGATACCATTGGGTTTGATCCCGATCTGCGACAGGGAATTATGGATTCTGCCTCAGTGAATAACGGATTTTTAATCAGCGGCTTATCCACGAATACCTGCTACGATTTTTACGTAGCCGATGTGTGCTCAGGAGATACCAGTCTTTGGACAGGCCCCATCACCCAATGCACAAAATTTAGTAACGATGCCGAACTATTGCGGTTTAAAACACCAAAAGATAGAAATTGTGGAGAGCAATTGACCCCAATTGCCGTTGAAATAAAAAACAACGGACACCACCCAATTACCACAGCCGATGTACACGTAGAAATTACCGGCGCACAAATCATCAATATCACCACTACATTTACCGGAAACATCCAAAATGGTGATAGTGCAACATTTAATGTAGGCACGGCCAATTTGCACATAGGCGGCATTTACCACCTCAAAACCTGGGTGAGTATTCCAAACGACGAAGACCACACCAACGACACGCTCTATCTCCACGATGTATTGGTAGTACCGGAAAAACCGCGATTCGACAACCTGCCCTTTTGCACCGGCGACGATTCGGTCACCGTATTTGGGTTGCCTTTCCCCGGCGCATTGGGCTACGAATGGTACGATCAAGCGACGGGTGGCAGCCTAATTTCCGACCGGGATACCCTAAAAATTGCTGCCTCTACCCTACCCAATCTGTGGTTGGCCTACAAACCCTTTAGCGTCCCCTCTCCCATGCAACCCGCTACTTGTCAACACATTCAAACCATTGATTGCAACGCAAATCAAATTGGATATATCGATAACTTTTCCACCACCGGAGGATTTACCACAAACATCAGCAATTTAAATTCAGGATGCTCGCCAAATTCCTATGTTGATTACACCAATCAACAACTCGATGCATTTCCGGGTGACACCATTAACTTTTCAATTTCAGGAGGAAGACCAAATTTGGGAAATCAGAATTTTGCGATTTTTGTAGATTGGAACAACAACGGCGTATTTTCCGGCGCAAATGAAATGGTTTGGATTGGCCCCACATTAGGCACAATGTCACATAACGGAAGTTTTGTAATACCAGCCAACACACCTCCGGGAGAAAAGCGCATGCGAGTGACCTATTCGACCATGCGTCCCGGAAGTCCGTGCATCGTAATCAATGGTGAAACCGAAGATTACACGTTCATCGTTCACGGCGGCCAGCCCTGTAGCGGCGATCGTGCGCAAATCGACCTCAATGCCGACAGCGTACCCACGGCCTCATTTACCTATAATCTGCTGGCCAATCGCGAAGTTGAATTTATCAACACCTCAACGCCGGTGGGTACTAACGCCTTTTGGAATTTCGGCGGATTGGCCACCGCATTTGGCGATACCGTGCAGTTTACCTTCCCGAGAAACGGTCACTTCCACATTTGTCTATTCGCACAAAACGCATGTGCAGAAGATTCCGTTTGTCAGACCATAAACGTATTTGGCATTGGCGTAGAAAAGCATGCTTTACAGGATTTCAACCTCTACCCCAACCCCAACCGAGGTCAGTTTACCATAGAATTTAACCAAACCATTACAGGGCCCGTCAGCATAGAAATATATTCCATGGAAGGCAAGCGCATATATGCAGAAATCCACGAACGCCATGCGGGATCTTATTACAACAACTTCAACTTCCAACACCTAAGTTCAGGCGTCTATTTCATCCGCATAAAAAGCGGAGAGGAAATCTTGCAAAAGAAAGTAATTATCGGGAAATAAGGTATATTGGGCGCCTGCCACCCCAAAAGCCCCTTGTGCCACAATTACCTTTTCGGGATGGGGTGTCACCGGGATGTCCGCTATAGCCACCGTCCCCGCGGCCCACATCGGCGGCGCGTACGGGGTCTGCTCCTACCGTCGCAGCCTCCGCCGCCCACGCCGCTGTACGGCCTCGTGTTCGGTGGGCTGCCGCTTCCATCCCTGGCGCGGGGGTGTCGTATGCATTTAGGAACAGGGCATGCACAGGCCTTACAACCGCCACCACCAATAATGTACAACTCCGATTTATCTCTAGTTTTCCTCGATCATTGAATCATATTCTGTAACCAAACGAGGATTTGTTCCCGGAAGGGTATATTTGCATGGAAAACTTAAGATAAATCGCTTTAAGTTGTGGGCAAGTGTAAGGAGACGACCGAACATTGATAAACTGATTAGAAAATTGAAAAAACAGAAAGAAGAAATAGTAGCACTTATTGAAAGATACTGCAAGAAAAAATTAGTTTTTGCCCGCCCGCTTCTGCCCTTCGGGTCAGTTGTGGAAGCCACCGCACATTGCACACATTTGCAAATCGCAAATGCTAACGCACAAACCGAAATTTGCAAAAGAGTGCAATTTTTGCAGACCAACAAAAAGATACTGCTATATGTCTAAGCACAAAACAATAAGGAGATACACCCTTGAAATAGAAAAAATCAGACGTGGACAATTTCCATCGTTACAAAAAATTAAGGACTATCTTTTTGAACATGGTTTTGAAATTGGCGACAGGACAATCCAACGAGATATTGAACAAATACGTTTTGAATTCGGTATTGAAATAAAGTACGACCGGGATAAAAATGGCTATTACATTGATTACGAAAATAGTTTAAACATTGAATCCTTCTTTCGTTTTTTGGAAATTGTAAATACAGCTGAATTACTGACAGAAAGCTTACTTGAAAGTAAAGATTCCTTAAAACATATTTCTTTTGACACAGGGGGCGGGTTAAAAGGAATTGAAAATCTTAAACCGCTATTAAAAGCGAATAAAGACAATCGGAAAATATCATTTACTCATTTTAATTTTCACACAGAGAAATCAAGAAAGTACACACTGAAACCATACTTGTTAAAGGAATACCAAAACCGCTGGTACGTAGTTGGAATTATCGGTGGATTTAATGAATTCAGAACATTTGGGATTGATAGAATTGAAAACCTTGAAATAAAAACGGAAACATTTAAGCCCGACAAAAAGCTGAATCCAATTGAAATGTTTAATAAAACCATTGGTTTGGTTTATTCCGAGAACACTCCTCAGACCATTGTATTGCCATTTACGCCAACACAGGGAAAATATGTAAAGACCTTACCTCTCCATTCATCACAAAAAATCTTGATTGATGATTAAACAAGAATGCAGAATTTCACTTGAAGTAGTTCCTAATTATGAATTAACTCAACAAATTTTGAAACATGGAGAAACAGTAAAAGTCATTGAGCCACAATGGTTAGTTAATGAAGTGAATGGGATTTTAGAAAGAACCTTGGGTAATTATTAAGTGCGACTTGTTTTGACGGAGAGGAGATTTACGTTTGAAAAGAAAAAATTATGAGTAATAAAACAGCTTTTAAAACAATTAGAGAGTTTCTTTTCCCAGAGAAAGATAAGGAATTCGTAATTCCAAATTATCAAAGAGGATATAAATGGGCAGTAAAAGATAAAAGT
>JAFIEY010000043.1 GCA_020832345.1 Cryomorphaceae bacterium
GGGAATTTACACTTATGTTTACACGTATTCTGGTTTCAACGAACTCGGTTTACAAACCTACGAATCCCGCCGCGGAACGGTCACCCTAATTCATTAACTCTATCAAATCAAAAACCACTATGACCAAGAATCTATTTTTCAGTATAATTGTCCTAATTGCTTCAATTACCGCCAAAGCGCAGTATAAAAATGCGGTAAGTGTCGATCCTTTTTCCTATTGGGGAACAGTTGGTTTAGAGTATGAACGGTTTGTTTTTTCTGAGAATAACCACCATATATCTGTGAGAGGAATTTTTGGCTACACAATACCTGTCGGTAAATTGGGTTTAGGTGCAGAGGTTCTATACGGATTTGGAAGAAATCATCGTTTTGAGTTGGGGCTGGGCGGTAATCATTTATTAGGTAAATTTCCCGGCGGGTCTTCTGAAAATGAAAAGTCTTACTACGCTAATATGTTTTCACTTCGAGTGGGTTATGCATATTTTGCTAAAGAAAATCCCATGTTTTATCGAGTAGGGTTTATGCCGTTTAATATTAACTATTATGGAGGTTATAAAGACAATACAAATCTTTTAGGTCTTACTATAGGAGTTGGGTATAGATTCTAACAGCAAGTTGTTTTAAAGTGCTCAAAGTTTTTCTTTGCGAACTTTGCGGTTAATCTTTTTTTACCGCAAAGGAGCGCAAAGTATTACGCAAAGTGCTCAAAGTTTTTCTTCGCGAATTTAACTTTGAATAACTTTAAAGCCTAAGATATTATGACGATTTTGGCAAAAACAGTATAAATGTAAATTACGATTTCGTTTTCAACATCTCACGTAAAAACGTTACCTCTTTAATAAGGTGATTAATTTGATCTTGTTGCTGGGTAATTAATTTTTCCGAGAAATTGTTGATAGTGACTTTACCCATTCCTGTATTGCTTGTACAATTATCAAAAACATACTTCTCATCAAAACCAAACAACTGATCGGGATCTATTTCCAGCGCCTTACATATTCGCTGAATTCGCTAAAGCGTTAAATCAGATTCTCCGGTTTCTATCCGCTGGTATTGTCGTTGACTCAGTTCGGATGCCAATGCAACTGATTCTTGGCTGAAACCCTTGATTTCTCTCACTTTCCTTAGCTTTTGAGCAATGACTTTATTATAGTTTTCCATGGATATGTATAAATTATGACATTTGAGGTCGCAATTTATACATTTTTTTTACAACGTACTAATTTGTTTTTAAAATATATTTGTGAACGATAAGCAAAAGCACTTTTAACACCCAGTTTGCTATTGCTAAATTTAAGTCAAACCTTTGTCAATTAATTTTAATTTAATGAAAATTAGAAAATTGACATATTTAAACGAAATTAAAAATGAGAAAAACTACTACACTTGGTGCATTGATTGTTCTATTCATTTTAACTAATCTTCCCACTTTTGGTCAGATTATTTTACCACCTACAGTGATTACCGGCACAACTAATTCTACTACTTTTGGGCCTGCAGTGAATCAGGAAGAAGCAAAAGTAGAAGTAAATGTCGCCATTCCAAATGAAAATTCAACTGAAGGAGGTATTCGAATAAATGTAAGTGGATCTATGGATGCACCACCACCTGATGGTCCCGGAGATCCGGAGGGAAACCCTGAGGGAGGCTCAGAAGGGGAGTCTGGAGAAGACTTTGATGGCGAGTCAGTTGAGACAGAATCCGGTGACCCAAACGGCTTACCATTTGCTTTGTGGGTAAATCGAATCATTGGCTCAGGTGGTGAAACGGTTTTTTCGGTGAGTCAAGGTGGAACAACAAATGTCGGTGATAATTTTAACTTCCAAAACAGCAATGCGAGGCATAATGTAGCAGGATCCGGAAGGTTCTACCACCAAACACAAGGTGAATATACTGAATTGAACCATCATCAATTATTATGGAACAGATCAAATCATTTTAGAATTCGTCATCAAACGCCATCGGGGACTAACGATATGATGACCTTTTTTCCCAACGGAAAAATTGGTATAGGTACAGGCACTGAAATTTTATCGGGCGATTTTCTGTTTTATGTAAATGGTAAATTACTCACCGAAGAACATACCGTAAAACTAAAGCAAGACTGGCCGGATTATGTGTTTAAAGAGGATTATAAAATGATGAGTCTTGAAGAACTTGAAGCGTATGTAAAAGTATATAAGCACCTTCCGGATATGCCAACAGCTGAAGATGTAGCTGAAAACGGCGTAGAAATAGGCGCCACACAAGCCGCTTTGCTAAAACACATCGAAGAGTTAACTTTACGGCTGATAGAAATGGAAAAACGCCTAAACGAACTCGAAAATGAAACCAACTAACTATTTACCTCTACTTCTCGCGCTTTTTGTGGGTTTTAGCAATTGCAAACGAGACGACGACTGCCCTTGTATCGATCCAACCAATCCCGAATGCCCGAATTACGATCCATGTTATGGGGTAGAGCCGCCGAGTGCGGGGTTTGAGATCCGGGAGAGTTATAATTTATTTATTTTAGGTGTTCGTTTAGGCCCAGATGACAATACGTTTTGGGATGAGGTTCTATTCAGCTCACCCTACACGGGAGCCGAATACAAGCACACTTGGTATTTGGGTGCTGAAGTGATAGACCAACCCAGTTTTCAACGAGGCCACGGAAGCATTGACGTAGCTCAGCGCCCCTACCAGATTACGGTAAGTCATGTGTTGGAGTACCCAATAGATTCCAATTGTTATCCAGCAGCAAGTGGGCGTGATTCCGTAGCACGCATATATACCATAGTTAGGAACACAGGACAATTAGCTACGCACGGTTGGTATCGCGGGGTCTTTGAAAATCAAAAAGATTCATTTGATTTTTATTTTGGTTGGCATGGTTTAAACGGTGATCCTTATGAGCCTGGTCAGCAGTTTAGAAATATGGTATCAAAAAATTTTCACAATGAATTTGACTCAGTTAGCAGAATTGAATTTAGAATGATAAATGCTGAAATTGGGATTTATAACGGACCAACCAATAATGCACCTAGAGGAATTCTTGAGTTAGATTTAAATACAGGACTTTTTGAAATGAATTATGATTTTACAGAGCCTGGAGTAGGACGAAAACCCTTCCGTGTTCTGGGGCGGAAACTGAATCACTAAACATTACTTTCCCAAAATTAAGATCCAAATTTTGGGTCTTAATTCGGAAACTGTAATTTAAAACCAAAAAACTGTATCATGAGAAACCTATATGTTTTGCTTTTATTTACATTTTTCGCAAAATGCGTATTACATGCGCAATGTGAAAAAGAAATCAGTACGGACCCGGACAATCCGGTAAATAATGAATTTTTACTGCTTAAAAATACTTGGTATAGTGCTAATGCGCCTTATACAGTTAATTCATATTTAAACACCACTATAAATTGGAAAGGTGGAAGTAACATTTTACTTGATTTAAGACCCGGGTGGATTAACCCCTTGTTCCCAGCCTATAACCCGCCTTCATCAACACAGGAGCTTTTTGAGATGCGTAGCCCTTTTTCCACATCCCATGCTGCATCACACTTAAATCCCGTTTCTTTAGATGAGTCATATAGAGATTTTCACTGGGAAGATGGATGGGAATTATTATGGTCAAATTTGGGGAAGTTTCCTAATGGTGATCCTGTAAATAACTCATCTTCAGGTGTATTTTTTGAGAAGAATAATGACATAGAAAACCCCAAGGTATTCTCTCCTTCTCCTGATCATGTTCCCTATTTTGCGCTTTATAATCGCTATACAGGAATGGTTAGACTTTTTTCAAATGTCTGGTTCGATCCTTTAGGGTCATATTATGATGATGTCTTAATCACATTTCGTAGCAACCCTTTTGATTACGGTATTTCTGGGCTTTTTCGAACAATAGGTAATTATGATGAAGCCTTGGATCAGCCTACAAAATATCATAGGATGTATTCAACTCGCAGCGACCCTAAAGCTTCAAGAGATTGGAATATTAGTGAGTTTCAAGTAGGCTTTGACCCTTGTATATGTTTAAGGCAAAAAACCAATGAAGATAATGGGCCGGGTAGTTTACTATTTGAATTTGAAACATTCACCAATTTAGATGTTAATATTGTTTCAAGGTCAAGCTCAGTTGATGTTGAACAAAGTAATTATGACAATGGGATAAACCCTTTTTTAACTTTATCGGATTACAACACCGATTCTTATATACCCGGCTATGAAATACATAGAAGGGTTACAAGCCTTTTTGATGATTATCAAAAGAAATTAGAAGATTATAACACAAAACTAAATGATTACAATAATCCGTGGAATCAAGCAAAATGGGACTTGATAAATGTAGGAAAAACATTCGTTTCTGCAGGTGGTGTTTTCACAATACCTAAATGGAGGTGTTTACATTGTTACTGTTGAGCGCAACAACGGCACGGTCTCAAGAAAGCGCTTGGTGAAAATATAGGCATACGCCATAAAACCATTAACAACCTTGCAAATTGAAAGTTTGGGTTTCAATTTGCAAGGTTGTTTGTTTTAAAAACAAATTGCTTTTTGACAAAATGTCTGTTTCAGGAAAATTAAAAATGATGAGATACAGGAAAACATCCATTTTTAATTCCAATTTTTTATAAAAAGGAGGGGAATTGCAATCCCCTCCTTTACCAAAAATTTAAAGAAGTCTGCTTTTAAGCTCCTTATCCAAGGCTTCCAAAAATTCTTCTGTATTCAAATAATGCTCAGGCTTCATTTCTGAACCATAAATACAAAGCGCCAAATCCTTGGTCATCATTCCTTTTTCTACGGTATCTACACAGACACTTTCGAGGGTAAGGGCGAAGTCGATTAGGGCTTGATTCCCATCGAGTTTTCCGCGGTGGGCGAGGCCTCGCGTCCATGCGAAGATTGATGCGATGGGGTTCGTTGAGGTTTTTTTGCCTGCCTGATGCTGACGGTAATGGCGGGTAACGGTACCGTGGGCTGCTTCTGCTTCCAGGGTTTTTCCGTCTGGGGTTACAAGGACGGAGGTCATTAAACCGAGTGAACCAAATCCCTGAGCAACTGTATCCGATTGCACATCGCCGTCGTAGTTCTTACAAGCCCAAACAAAAGCGCCTTCCCATTTGAGGGCAGATGCCACCATGTCGTCGATTAGACGATGCTCATAAATGAGTTTGTTTTTATCAAACTCGGCTTTAAATTCGTTTTGATATACCTCTTCAAAGATGTCTTTAAAGCGTCCGTCGTATTTTTTAAGAATGGTGTTTTTTGTGCTTAGATACAATGGCCATCTTTTTTGAAGGGCCATATTAAAGCATGAACGGGCAAACCCAAATATAGATTCATCGGTATTGTACATGCTTAGGGCGACACCACCACCTTCAAAATCATACACGTTAAATACTTGGGGTTCACTTCCGTCCTCCGGTGTGAAGGTCATGGTAAGTTTCCCCTTTCCTTCAATTACGGTATCGGTGGCACGGTATTGATCGCCAAAAGCATGACGACCGATAACGATGGGTTTGTTCCAGTTGGTGACCAGACGAGGGACATTGCTGCAAATAATGGGTTCGCGGAAAACGGTACCGCCGAGGATATTTCGGATGGTGCCATTGGGTGACCGCCACATTTGCTTTAGGCCAAACTCCTCAACGCGGTCTTCGTCCGGTGTAATGGTTGCACATTTTATTCCGACGTTGTACTTCTTGATGGCGTGGGCAGCTTCTTTGGTAATTTCGTCGTTGGTTTGATCCCTGCTTTCCATTCCGAGATCGTAGTATTTGATATCGATATCAAGATAAGGCAGAATCAGTTTATCCTTTATAAATTTCCAGATGATTCTGGTCATTTCATCTCCGTCTAGTTCAACGACGGGATTGGCAACTTTGATTTTCTCCATTGTGGGCGTTTTTGAATTAATAATCTAATTTTAAATCTAATCTATCCATCACCTTTTGGGCAATGGGATGTTTTTCGAGCATGATCTCCAGCTTTTCCTTCGGATTTTTCACGGTATTTTCAGCATCTTCTTTTTTTATGTTTACCGTCATTTCTAAGGCGGCATGGCCGAGCTTGTCCCGCAAAAACCCCATCATCTCCGTTTGGCATTCTCCTAAAATGGTTTTTTGGGTTTCCGAGTGAAGCAAGAACTCAATGAGATAATCTCCCTTTTTTTCGGGCTTTAAACCTTGAAGGGTGGAATAGAGTAGGGGACGGGCAGCGTCCTTTTTACTTTCAACAAATATGCGGTAATATTGAGAAAGGTGCTCTTCGCTTAACGAAAAATCCGCATCTTTTTCTACCACTTGTGTTTCCGACTCCTCTTGTTTTTTATCTTTTTCTTCTATGGCATTCAGCTTGGACTTGATGGAAAATCCTGTCGTTCTTCTACCCGAAACCGGGTTTGGTGTTGTTTCGGTTTTCGTCGGATTGGAATGCGTACTTTCCGCAGGTTTCCCTAAATCTTCCACAGGTGGTTCAGGTTTCCCTTCGACTGTTTGAAAAGTCGTATTGGTGGCTTCGGTCCCGGCGGCTTTTATTTCTGGAGATGCAGGTGCTTTTGTGGCCTGTGGAATGGCGTTTCCCGTGTGTTTTACCGGAGGTCTGTCATTTTTTTTTTCTTCCTCCTGCCCGGTGGCAAGACGAAGAAGAACCAGTTCAACCAGCAATTGTGGTTGTTGGGATCGCTTGTAATGCATGTCGGCTTCTTGAATTAGCCGAAGGGCAAATACCAGCCAGTCGGCGGTACACAACTTCGCTTGTTCGAGGTATTGCGATTCCAAATCGGAGGAAACCTTGAGGAGATGAACGGTTCGTTGATCCTTACACATCCACAAATCTCGCAGGTGTGAAGCCAATCCACCGAGAAACATCTGTTGGTCAAATCCGCGGTCGATGATTTCGTTTAGAATGGTAATGGCGCCAACCTGATCATTTGCCAGTAGGGAATCGGTCACGCGGAAATAATAGCTGTAATCCAGCACGCTGAGCAAATCAGCGACAATTTCAAAGGTGACATTTTTTTGTGAAAAGGAGACCATACGGTCAAAAATCGAAAGTGCATCACGAAGTGCGCCATCTGCTTTTTGAGCGATGAGGTGGAGGGCGCGATCTTCATAGGCTACACCTTCTTTTTCGGCGATGGCTTTTAGGTGATCGATAATGCCTTCTACGGTAATTCTTCGGAAGTCGTAGATCTGACACCGACTTAATATGGTTGGAAGAATCTTGTGTTTTTCGGTGGTTGCCAGAATAAAAATGGCGTGCTTTGGTGGTTCTTCGAGGGTTTTTAGAAAAGCATTAAAGGCCGCTTGAGAAAGCATGTGTACCTCATCGATAATATACACCTTGAAGTTTCCCACCTGAGGGGCAAAGCGAACCTGATCGACCAAGCTCCTTATGTCGTCCACGGAGTTGTTCGACGCGGCGTCCAACTCAAATATATTTAGCGAGTAATCCGTTTGATCATCTTCGGAAGTACGGTTAATCATCCGGGCTAAAATTCTTGCGCAGGTTGTTTTGCCCACACCTCGCGGACCGGTAAACAAAAGCGCCTGTGCCAACTGGTTATTGTTGATGGCATTGAGAAGCGATTGGGTTATATGTGATTGACCTACAACCGAATCAAAAGCTTGGGGGCGGTATTTACGCGCAGATACAACGAATGCTTCCATAGTGTGGCAAAGATAGAACGCCAAAGGGCATTTTCCAAGTCATTAAAGACTTCCGGCCATTTCTATTAATTCGGCCAAATCCATGACCTTTACACTGCCTTCTTTTTCTTGGTTTTTCACACCATCGGTCATCATTGTATTACAGAAAGGACAAGCTGCTGCAATGATTTCTGCTTTGGTTTCCAGGGCCTCCTCTGTGCGTTCAATATTGATGTCCTTATCGCCTTTTTCCGGTTCTTTAAACATTTGTGCACCGCCGGCACCACAGCACAATCCCTTTGATTTACATCGACGCATTTCCACAAACTCGGCCTCTATGGTTTCGATGAGTTTGCGGGGTGCTTCGTATTCTCCATTTGCACGGCCTAAGTAACAGGGGTCGTGGAAGGTAATTCGTTTTCCCTTCAGCTTACCACCTTCGATTTTGAGTTTTCCACTTTCCAATAATTCGCGTAGGTATTGCGTATGGTGCATAACTTCGTAATCTCCGCCCAGGGCGGGGTATTCATTTTTAAGGGTGTTGAAGCAATGCGGACAAGTGGTGACAATTTTTTTTATTTCGTAGGCATTCAACACCTCTATGTTGGTCATGGCCTGCATTTGAAACAAGAATTCGTTTCCGGCACGTTTGGCAGGATCTCCGGTGCAGCTTTCTTCCTTGCCCAAAATGGCAAAATCGATACCCGCTTTAAGTAGGGTTTTTGCAAATGCCCGGGTAATTTTTTTGGCTCGGTCATCAAAACTGCCGGCACATCCTACCCAAAACAATACTTCAGGCGATTTTCCTTGCGCCATTAAATCGGCCATGCTGGGAATTTTCATATCATTCATGTTCGGGTCAAATTTTAAATTCGTCTATATAATTGGCTATGGCTCAAAATGGCGGAAATTAATCCGGTTTGGCCGGTTGTAGTCGTTTCGATGGTGTAAATTATTTTTTCCAATGAGGGGTGTGATCCATTTCCAACCATTACGTCATTTAATGTATCTGATCCAATTATAAAATGGGGAACATAGTTGGTGTTGGTCCCGGCACTGACCATTGGATACTCTAGCAACATCTCAATTACAACATCATTTCCAGAATGAGTTATGTTCAAAATGTCGCCCTGTTCTTGTCCCAAAGATTTCAATTTCACCTCCAACTGGCCATTGTCATGTTTACTGAAAAAATGGATGATTTGCTGAACTACCTGAACCAATTCTCCGGTTTTTGATAATTGTTCATTATTGATTTCACGTCTTCCCATATCCAAATACAAGGTGTCGGTTGTGTCATTGACATTTAAATACGAACGGACAACCATGGTGTCGGGCATGATATTTTTCGATTGTTGTTTAATCGGCCAAATGGTTTCCTCGCTGACGCAATGGCTCAGCAAAACACATAGAAAAAGAAGGGGAAATAACCTGTACATCGGACTACATTTCTTCGGTCCAGTTGGCTCGATCTGCTTGTGCAAACTGCCAGGGCGCACCATTATTTTCCACGTTGGTCATCATGAGGTTGAGCTCTTGCGCTGCACTGGACTCTTCCATAACCAAAAACTGTCGCATACTCATGATGATGGAGAGCGGGTCTATTTCCACAGGACAAGCCTCGGTGCAGGCGTTACACGTCGTACAGGCCCAAAGTTCCTCGCGGGTAATATGGTCATCCAATAGCGATTTGCCGTCATCAATGAATTTACCTTGATTATGGTCGATGTTTTTTCCTACTACCTCTAACCTGTCGCGCACATCCATCATGATTTTTCTCGGCGAAAGTTTCTTACCAGTTTGATTGGCCGGACACTCCGCTGTACAACGTCCACATTCTGTACAAGAATAGGCATTCATCAGTTGCACCCAATTGAGATCCACGACATCTTTTGCGCCAAACCTTTCGGGTTCTCCCGCATCTTCAGCCGGAGCTGCGTATGGATCAGCATTGGGATCCATCATCATTTTCACCTCTTTTGTAACCGTTTCGTTATTGGGGAATTTTCCCTTGGGCTCAAGCTTGGCATACCATGTATTGGGAAAAGCCAAAATGATGTGAAAGTGTTTTGAAAACGGCAGGTAGTTGAGAAATGCTAAAATTCCCAAGATATGTCCCCACCAAAAAACCCGCTCCATTATCATCAGGGATTCTTGCGAAAACCCGGAGAGTATTGGTGCCAAAGTACCACTGATGGCAAATCCCGCAGCCACTGAACCTTCGATATTGTGTTCAACGGCGTTCATGCCCAGTAGGGCAAACATCAAAATAATTTCAATGATGAGGATATAGTTCCCGTCTTTAGTGGCCCATCCTTTCATTTCCGGTTTGTGAAAACGCGATACCCGAGCGATGTTTCGTCGCCAAAGAAAAACCACACATGAAATAATGACCAATAGGGCTAATACTTCGAAAAAGTTGATCGCGCCTGTGTAAAGTCCACCCAATGGTGCTGCTAATACGCGGTGCGTTCCAAAAATCCCGTCGATGAGGATTTCTAACACTTCAATATTGATCAGAACAAAACCCACATATATTAATATGTGAAAGAATCCCGCGACAGGTCGAACCACCATTTTGCTTTGACCGAAGGCCACGCGAAGCATGTTGCCCCAGCGCTTAGGTTTATTGTCGTTGCGATCTAAATCTTTTCCCAAAAGAATGTTCCTGCGAATTTTCCCAACGTTTTTGCTAAAAAAGAAAACGGCCACTCCCAGGGCAATGAGAAATAAAAAATTTTCTATTCCAAAACTCATGGTTAAATATTTTTACAAAAAAACCTTATTTATTTTTCAGTTTTTTCCGTTTTTCTCTATCTTCTTTGTCTAACTGGTGAAGCTCTTCTGCGTTAAATTCCTTGGCCCTACCGAAGATTGAAACACCTACATATCGCTTCGGATTGAGTTGCATGTCGAGCAACAGCAGATTGAGTCGCTGTGAGGCGAGTTCCAAATTATTAAACAGATCTTCATCGTTGAGAAGTAAACCCAGATTTCCCTCCCCTTGTTCAACTCGTTGAAGTAAGTCGTTAAAATTTACAATGGTAGAAGTAAGCGATCGAAAGGCTTCTCCCGGGTTACTCTGAATGAGAGAATCACTGACGGCGGCAAGGTTTTTAGCGATTTTGTCGAGGTTGTGTTTGTTTTGTTGCAGAACGTGTGACACTTCGCCTACGTCTTCAATGGTTCTTGTAAGACTTTCCTCGTTGTCGGCCAAAAGGTGGTCAAATGCCTTTGCGGATGATTCCAGGCTGGCAAAGGTATTTTTCAATGAGTTCACTGAAGTTTCGATATTGTCCTTAAAATTATCCGTGAAAATTTCGGATGTTAAAACCAAAATCGTATCTACTGAGCCCAGTAATTTCTCAATTTTATTTTTGAGGGGTAAAACTTGCATGTTCATCTCCTCTGTAAGACTCAAGCTAACCTCTGACATTAGTGTGTCCCCACTTTGTGCGGGTTGCCTATTGTCGCCGGGAACCAATTCGATGGCTTTTCCGCCCAACAAGTCGGTGCTAGTAATTCGCGCCACAGTGTTAGTGGAAAGCGGATATTCCGTATGTATCTTCATTTCCACAACGACACTTCCGTCCATTTTGGGGTGAAAATACATATTGGCAATGCTGCCCACCGTAAAACCGCTAATAATGACCGGCTGGCTTTTTGTCAGTCCGTCAACTTTAGGATAAATAGCGAAAAACTTGGTATGCGTGGAGAAAATGTCTTCGCCTTTTAGAAAAGAGGTGCCCCAGTAGAGTAATCCTATCGCGAGAATGGCCACGATGCCAACAGCGAATTCTTTAGTATATTTCATTGTTCATACTTTATTTTTCTCTTTGTTTTTTGTGTTTGACCAAAGGTAGTTTAAAATTGGCAAAAAACAGGTTTTAGACCAGAGGTTAATTGCCAAAACTATGAGTCTGCTCCAAAAAGTCTCTTTCTGCCAAAATCTACCGACAAGGAATATTTTTTTAACCTTCACTAACAGCTAGTTAGCTCTGATTTAAAAATCCCCTTTGCGTTGATTTTGATTGAAATCTTCCTTTTTGGAGTGGACTCAACTATCAAAAGCGAAAGTACGGGAAAATGCTTTATTTACCCATACTTTTTTCCTTTCGTTTGGCAGTTTCGAGATCGATGCGTTTTCCACCGTCAAAGGCGACGATAAATGCATCGGTAAAACCCGCATTTTTGCAAGTAACTAGGGCGTCTTTGGCTTCTGAATGTGTGGGAAAAATACCGTGATAAAATTTGTGCAATCGTCCAATTTGTTCCTTGTGGATGGAATTTAATCCCGAGAAATTCTCCTCATTTACCTCCAATTCTTTTCCGGATACAAGAATTTGCACAGCGTAGTAAAATGGAACTCCGGCGGGATTGACAACTTTTTCGTTGGCCTTTTTGTCCGGTGTCTCTGCTTCATTTACTACTGGTTCTTCGTTTTCATCTTCTTCATCTTCCGAAGCAACAATAGGCTTGCTGGTGATTTCCACATTATCAAAATGAGCAGCATCAACTTGTTCAATCTTGGTTTTATAGGATCTAAATGCTCGAAATATTGCGGAAGCCAAAATGTTTTGACCATTTTCACTTTGCAAATAATCCTCTTCGTTGTAGTTGGTTAAAAATCCGAGTTCGATAAGAACTGCCGGCATGGCTGTTCTACTGGTCACTACCAGGGGCTGTTGTTTTACCCCACGGTCTTTTCGCTTGGCCCTTTCGCGAAATTGATCCTGTACTTCCTGTGCAAATCCCACACTTTGTTGAAGAAAAGCATTTTGGTACAAACTCAGTGCTATATATGTTTCCGGACGATTTGGGTCAAAACCTTCGTATTTCTCCTCAAAATTGTCTTCCAGTTTAATAACGGCATTTTCTTGAATGGCCACCCGCATTTTTTTATCTGATTGTCCTTTTCCCATCACATAGGTTGAGGAACCAAAAGCTTGTGGATTGGTAAAGGCATCACAATGTATGGAGATGAATAGATCCGCTTTGTTTCGGTTGGCAATGGCAGCGCGTTCATGGAGCTCCACAAACTTATCGGTTTCACGTGTATAAATCACTTCTACATCGGGAAGGTGCTCCTTTATATATGCACCTAATTTTTTTGACACGGCCAATGCAACATCTTTTTCGCGCTTTTTATAGCGTCCGGTACCTAGGTTTCCGGGATCCTTTCCACCATGTCCAGCATCTATCACCACTTTTTTTACACCCTTGTTGCTGGAAGGCATGAAGTTAAACCCCGGTGCAACCACCAGACAGGCAATAATGGTAAATAATATTTTACGTATTGGGCTTCGCATAATCTTTTTAACGTTTATATTTCAAAAACTATAATTAATTCTAATCCTTGTAAAAATAAATTGGTTTAGCTTTGGCGTTTTAAAATGCAAACTTTTTGCAATTTGTTTTTGAATAAAATAATGCTCTAAGGCAACCACAAAAATAAGGCCTGTTTTTCTATGCCTAAACGTTTTTGGCATTTTTTCTTAACGGTGCTTTGTGTAGTACCCATCGCTAATTATGCGCAGGAGAAATCTAAAAGTGATTCACTCTCGCGCTTACCAACACATCTTTCTGATATGAAAGATTCAGTGTTGAACCCCGACATGTTTATAACTGACTCTATCCAGCCGGACACCACCGAGCGGAAAATGCCCCCAATCGAATTTAGAACTTCAAATTCTTTGGAGGAAATTATAGATTCAGATGCATTGGATTCTATCGTTTCTAATATGCGGGAAGAAAAAACTTTTCTATACAATAAGGCCGTGGTGATTTATGGTGACATAAAACTTGAAGCCGGTTATATGGAAATCGACATGAAAATAAACGAGGTTTTGGCTACTGGATTTTACGACAGTACCGGAGCTTTGGTGCAAAAACCTGTATTTACAGAAGGCGGAAAGGAGTACAGAACGGACACCATTAGATATAATTTTGATACGGGGAAAGCCATTATCAAACAATTGTTAACTCAGGAAGGAGAGGCATTTATGCAGGGAGAAAGGGCCAAAAAGATGGATGATGATGTGATGTATATCAACAGGGCATCTTATACCACATGTAGCCACGAAACGCCGCATTTTAGAATTATGACCACCAAAACCAAAGTGATTCCCAATGAAAGGTTGGTCACAGGGCCCGCATACCTCGAAGTACTCGAGTTGCCAACACCATTAGCGCTGCCTTTTGGTTTTTTTCCCACCATGGAGGAAAGAAAGTCGGGTATTTTGATTCCTGCGTACGGAAGTTCACTAGAACGGGGACATTTTTTAAGAGGTGGTGGTTTTTATCTTTCCATCAGCGATTACTGGGATTACACCATCCGAACCGATATTTTTACCCGTGGAGGTTATGGTTTATTTAATACGGTCAACTACGCCCAGCGTTATAAATTTAAGGGAAATGTAAATCTCGATTACAACCGAATCATTATAGGTCGCCCCGAGTTTGATGCATTTAACGCCTACCAAAACAGCAGCGATTTCTCCATCCGATGGAGTCACCAACAAGATCCCAAAGCCAACCCCAACCTTCAGTTTTCTGCCAATGTCAATATTGCTACCCAGTCTTTTAACCAATTGGCCACCCAAGACCCCAACTCCTTTTTATCCAATCAACTCAACTCCTCGGTTAACCTCACCAAATCTTTCCCTTCACGACCGTTTACACTGGGTGTACAAGCCGGTCATGACCAAAGTAACGCCACGGGAAATCTCAATCTAAACCTGCCCACGGTAAACTTTAACATGAACAGAATCTTCCCATTTAAACGCAGCATGGCTGTGGGAAAAGACCTTTGGTACGAAAAAATTATGGTACAATACACCGGTAATTTTCAAAATAGAATTGAAACCACCCTCGACGAATTTGAAGTCTCCCCGCAGTTTTTGGCAGATAATTCAAAAAGTGGAGTTCGCCACAATGTTCCCATTAGCGCGAGTTATAAGGTGTTTAAATTTTTCACACTAGCTCCTTCGGTAAATTACAGTCAACAGTGGTTCTTTTCGCGAAATGAATTTAGGCACAACCCCGACCGACCGGCTATAGATAGCGTTACCGGACGTCCGCTGATGCAGGTGGACACCATCCGAGAGTCGGGATTTTTTACGCCGCAAACCTTTAATGTTCGGGCAGACCTGACCACGAAGATTTACGGGATGTGGAATTATAAAAAAGGCCCGCTAAAAGCCTTGCGGCACGTATTGACGCCGCTAGTTGGTCTGAGTTATTCCCCCGATTTTTCCGATCCTTTTTGGGGTAGTTATCAGGAAGTGCAAATTAATCCCGAAGGCGAAACCCAAAGGTTGACCCAATACGGTCAAAATACTTTTGCGGGTCCCGGAGCTGGCAGACAAGGAAACGTAAACTTTCGTTTAGACAACGTCGTGGAAGCGAAAATGCGTAGTAAACGAGACACTACCGGAGAGCGGAAAATCAAGTTGCTCGAAGGATTTACCATAAATGGAAGTTACAACATGGCCGCCGAGCAATTTCAGTGGAGCCAAGTGCGCATCACGGCTCGTTCTTCCATTTTAAAGGGATTGATTTCGTTTAACTACAACACGGCATTTGACCCCTATGGATTGGATGAAAATGGTCAGAGAATCAACGAATTTTATTTGAATACCGACGGCAGATTACTTCGCCCGGTAAACAGTCAATTCAACGTAACCACAAATCTGAGTAGCAAAACCTTTGACTTTTTAAAAAGTGGAAAAGAAAATCCGGCCAAACAACCCGTGGGCAACGGATATGATCCGCTCAATGTAGAGAGTGGATTTGGCGCATATACCACCGGAGACCCAAATTATTTTCACTTAAACTATTTTGTTGACTACACTGCTACCTGGAATTTGACCCTCAATTATGTGGCATCTACACAATTTGTGAACGACGAAGCGCGATTGACTCAGACCTTTGATTTTCGGGGGGATATATCCCTGACTCAATCTTGGCGTATTGGTTTTAGCTCGGGTTACGATTTACAAAACAACGGATTTTCATATACCTCATTGGATTTTTACAAGGATTTGCACTGCTGGGAACTCAATTGCCGCTGGATTCCATTTGGGGTTCAGCAGTCCTATTTTCTCAGCTTGGGTGTAAAGGCCCCAATGTTTAAAGACCTTAAACTCGAACGTCAAAGGGGTATTGGTGATTTTGGCCAAAGACTTTAAATTGCGACTTTATTGCGCTGCCCACTTACCTTATCTTTGTCTCGATACAAAACCAACCAGAACAAATGAATGAATGGATACTTGAGTCATTGCAGCTGTTGAACTTCAAAAGTTATGAAGAAGCACAATTTGCGTTTGGTCCACGTATTAATTGTCTGGTTGGACAAAATGGTGCGGGAAAAACCAATGTGTTGGACGCCATTCATTATCTCAGCAATGGGAAAAGTTATTTCAACGCAATAGATGCTCAAAATATTAAGCATCAACAGAATTTTATGACGGTAGAGGGCAAGTATTTGCATGCTGATCAAAGGGAGCATATTCATCTCGCATTAGAAAAAGGACAACGGAAAAAGATCCGCAGAAATCAGGAATTGTATAAAAGACTTTCCGACCATATTGGTTTAATCCCGGTTGTCGTTATTAGTCCATCTGATCGAGATTTGATTACAGAAGGCAGTGAGCCTCGCCGGAAATTTTTAGATGGTACCATCGCCCAAACCAACACCGCTTATCTCGATCATTTGCTACAATATCACCAGGTATTGAAGCAGCGAAATAGCATGTTGAGAAAAGGGATTTCGGATGAAAGCTTATTGGATATTTACGATGCACAACTCGTGAATCACGGTTTAGAAATCTATCGTCAGCGGTTGTCCTTTTGCGATGATTTTGCAGAGAATGTAAGTCAACATTACAAAGAAATTTCCGGAGATGCAGAGCGTATTTCTTTTGCGTATAAGAGCAAAATAACGCCGGAAAATTACGTGGAGTTGATGCAGGGGGCACGGCAAAAAGATAGAATTTTGGAATACACCACGGTGGGCATACACAGAGACGACTTGGCCTTTAATATGGACGGTCGGTCGGTTAAGCGTTTCGGATCGCAAGGACAACAAAAAACGTATTTAATAGCCCTAAAACTCGCGCAGTATCATTATTTGCATCTCCAAAAAGGTTTTAAGCCATTGTTGCTTTTGGACGATATTTTTGATAAATTAGACGCTTCACGGGTTCATCATATTATTAACAGTGTGAGCAACGGCGTTTTTGGACAGATATTTATCACTGATACCCACCCAGAGCGTGCAGAAAAGCTGGCAGGTGAAGGAGGATTTGACGCTAAAATTATTCGCATAGAGAGAAATAAAATGGAGGCATCATGAGCAACTTAAAAGGTATTGGACAAGTTATTAGCCAGATCATTAGAGAAAATGGATGGGAAGAACGCATTCATAAACAAGAGCTTTACCTCGCATGGGATGAAGTGATGGGGCCGGCAGTCGCCAAAAGAACGGAGTCCATTTACCTAAAAGGCAGAAGACTTTTTATTACCATAAATTCGGCACCATTAAAACACGAGCTGAATATGCAGCGCACGCGAATTGTGGAAATTTTGCGCGAACATACCGGTCGCGATTTGGTTGATCATGTGATAATTCGATAAAAATGGGAAATACCTTTGGCAAGCGACTGCAACTCCACACTTGGGGCGAATCTCACGGATCTCGTATTGGCGGCATTTTGGAGGGAATGCCCGCAGGAATTACGCTTGATCTAGAGAAAATCCAAGCCTTTTGCGACCGTAGAAAGCCGGGGCAAAGTGAATTGAGCACTCCGAGAAAGGAATCTGATATACTGCATATTTCCAGTGGTGTTTTTGAGGGTAAAACAACCGGGATGCCCATTTCTTTTCACTTTGAAAACACCAATACCAAAAGTGAAGATTACGACAAGTTTAAAAATGTGTTTCGTCCGGGTCATGCCGATCAAACCTATCATCAGAAATATGGAAATCGCGATCACCGGGGTGGCGGACGCTCATCGGCGCGGGAAACGGCGAATTGGGTTGCTGCGGGTGCCATTGCCAGTCATCTTCTTCCCGAAGTTAAGGCGGTGGCTTTTGTAGAGCAAATCGGTGCAGTGAAGGTTGATGTTGATTTGAAATCCGTCCATAAAGATTTGGTAGAGCAGAGCATTGTTCGTTGCCCTGATTCTGCCGGCACTATGAAAATGGTAAAATCTATAGAATCAGCTCGTTTAGAAGGTGATAGTTTGGGAGGTGTAATTGGTTGCGTAGTTCGCAACGTTCCTGCCTCTTTGGGTGATCCGGTTTTTGATAAACTTCATGCGCGTTTGGGTTTTGCCATGCTGGCCATCAATGCGGTAAAGGGATTTGAATACGGCGCGGGTTTTTCCGCCGCCGCCATGAAAGGCAGTGCCCACAATGATTTATTCGACGAGCATGGTATGTTGGTAGAAAATCGCAGTGGAGGTGTAATAGGTGGCATAAGTAATGGACATGAAATCCATTTTAGGGTAGCCTTTAAGCCAGTGGCCAGTATTTCCAAGACGCAAAAAATGGCAAATGCCGAGGGCACTGGTGTTTCAGCGCAAGTCAAAGGTCGTCATGATCCCTGTGTAGTTCCGCGGGCGGTTCCCATAGTAGAGGCCATGACCTATTTGGTACTGGCGGATTTGTGGTTGTAAAAAGTTTGCAGGTTATCCAAAAGGCAAGTCTGCCCCAACAGGAATTTTAAAAATGATATTGGAAAAAGGGAATAGCGGACTTACATTTGCCACGCATTTTGAGTATATGTTGCTTTAAGTCTCAACTCCTTTCCTCAATTCCGGCCCCGTAGTTCAACGGATAGAATAGAAGTTTCCTAAACTTTAGATCCAGGTTCGATTCCTGGCGGGGCTACTTTTTTTGGTAATAAAGATAAAAAACATTTCTAATACCTATAGTATATCTTCAAAAATCAGGGGAATCGTAGAAAAAATACGTTCCAATTATTTTATCTTTATGTTATATTTGCCCATTGAATCCCTAATGAGGAAAAACTTCTTCTTAATAATTTGTGGGAAGTGCATTAATAAGTGGGTACTCCAGCTAAACTGAATAAACAATTTGCCTGCAAAAAAAACCATTTTGAGCTAATGAACCATTTTTATTTTTTGCTTTGCTTCCTTTTATCAAGTCAAGTTTTTGGTCAATTAAAAGAATTCCATATTACGGAGCGCGAAAGTGATGGAACTTCGGTTGTTCAGGGAAATACAACTTATCCAGACAATGCCATGGTATTGGTTTATTCGGTTTTGCCCAATTTGGATTTTAGGTCTTCGGTGGGAGGCGTAAATCAAGTCAGATACAATGAACGCGCCAGTCGTTATGAAGTGTTGATTTCCCCACAAAAGCAAATTTTATTTGTATCCAGTCCCGGTTATATAGAACAACGTATTGGATTACTCAATCCAAATCCCAAACAAGTGTATTATTTTCAGGTGGAAGAAAGGGTTAAACAGGATGAAATTTCTGTTTTTTTCCTGGTTCAACCAGAGGACGCTCAATTGTATTTAGATAACATCCCATACGAAATCAACACGACCATTCGCGCTCCAAAAGGAACGGTTGATGTACGTATAGAGCGACAAGGTTATCGAAGTGTTGAAGAAACTATTTCCATTTCTGAGTCGAGAATAAAATATGATTATAATATGGTGGAAGTGGATGTAGCACCGGTACAAATTAAGGGAAATGTGCCACAAGCTAAAGTAATAATCGACACCAATGAACGCGGTTCTTTGGATAAATCAGGAAGTTTTGCTTTGTTTTTATACCCGGGAATTTATACCGTAGCGTTGCAAAAGGGGGGGTATCTTTCGCAAACCAAAACATTGGAAGTGATGGAGAACGAGACCAATACACTTGAATTTAATTTGACGAAAAATTCGGGATTTGTAAACTTTGATATTTCACCATCTCATGCCCGAATAGAAATAAACAAGGAACAACATCTGGGCGGAAACAAAGCAGAGTTGGTTCCCGGTCGCTATCGAATAGATGTTTCTGCTGATGGATATCACTCTTATTCAGAATCCGTTGATATTAGGCGTGGCGAAACCGTTGATTTGAAAAAGGAATTGGTACAAATGGTGGGTGGATTGCAGTTTTCGGTTTCCCCTACTGAAGCAAAGGTTCAGTTGAAAAATTCCGATGGTAAAGTTGTCGAGCGATGGGTGGGACTAAAACTCATCAACGATTTACCCGTAGGCACCTATACGCTTCAAGTATCTTCTGATGGCTATGTTGAACAGGAGCATCGATTGGTAATAATTGAGGGAAAACGAGAAAGTCTCAATGTGACCCTTTCGGAATCTCAAACTAAAGTAAAAACCCCGCGTATTCGTAGTGTAAATGATGATGGAGGGACTCATCAATTTTTACATCTAACCATGATGCCGAGTAATTCCTCCGAGGGAACCATGATGCGGAATTCTAATTATGGTTTTAGATATACCAATGTTAAAAAACACGGATTTTTTGTGGATTTTAATATGGCACTAAATTTTAGCTCACATGATTTTGTGATGGAAAACAACGCGATTCAAAGCGATGATTTTCCAGATGGGCTTGTGCAGTTTTCACCAACTTCCAACATAAAAAGTTTTTCGATAGGTGGCGGTTATATTCAAAAAATAAATGGCAATTTTTATGTTTCGGCGGGTATGAGTTTTTATAATTACCAATTACGCCAAGAAGCAGAATACTTGGAGCTAGACGGAATTTTGGCGGGAGGTGAATTTAGGCAGGTATTGGTGAAACATGAAGATGCAGGTTTTAGTGGGATAGTTTTTAATGCCGGGGTATTGTATGCCTTGGATAATTTTTCGATGGGATTAAACTTGGGAAATTTCTATCCTTCTAAAGTATCCGTGCAATTTATGCTGGGTGTAAAATTTTAGATATGAAGAAACTTATAATTTTATTTAGTTCGATTGTTGTTGTTTTAGGTTGCCGAAAGGACTTGGATTTATTAGAGGAACAACCAGGTCAAGGCGTAGTGTTTGTGAGTGGAGAAGGTTCAAATCCTATATCTTGGGATTGTATTTCGGGTAACTGTATGGAAATGGAAGACGGCAATGGGTCATTTGCTACACAAAGCGAATGCGAAGCGAATTGTTCGGAAAACAATACCGGTACCATCACCGCAATATCGTGTGATAATGCAACTAATGCTGGCACCTTAACCGAAGGGCAAACGGCCAGTGGAGTAACAAGCAGTGTTCCATATACGGGAGGTAATGGTGAAGGACATAACGGCCAAACTGTAAACTCTATTGATGTAACAGGCTTAACAGCCACTGTTGCTGCGGGTAGTTTTGCCTATGGTAACGGAAATTTGACCTATACCATAACGGGTTCACCTAATTCGGCGGGAAATGCTAGCTTTGCTTTGAATATTGGGGGAAGAAATTGCACATTAGTTAGAACAGTATCTTCAGCCCAACCTCAATACCCTTCTGGCACTGTTCATTGTTCTGGTACTCCAACTTTAGTTATTGATGTCACTAACCCCACCACTGGAAAAATCTGGATGGATCGCAATTTAGGAGCATCACAGGTAGCTACAGCTAGTACCAATAATTCTGGGGATTTATACCAATGGGGGCGTGGTGCTGATGGTCACCAATGCCGAAACTCTTCCACAACAAATGTCGTAAGTAATTCGAATCAACCAGGACATAATGATTTCATTATAGCACCTGATGATTGGAGAAGTCCACCAAATGATAATTTATGGCAGGGGGTAGAGGGAGTTAATAACCCTTGTCCGAGCGGCTATCGTTTACCTACTGAGGCAGAGTTAAACGATGAGCGAGTAAGTTGGAGCAGTAATAATTCTACAGGAGCATTCGCCTCTCCATTAAAATTAACTTTAGCAGGTTTTCGCAGAGGCAGTGATGGTTCCTTTGACACTCAATTTGGTACTTATTGGAGTAGTACGGTTAGCGGATTCTTTTCAATTCGACTTTCATTTAGAGCTAGCACCGCAAGTGTGAGTACCACCTATCGAACAACAGGACATTCAGTACGCTGCATTAAGGATTAATTTTTTTAATTAAGACCACCAACTAAGAATTTTTGAAAACCGCAGTATTGGAAAACATAATTTGGGGTTGGGTAAGATTTTATGCCACACTTCCTATATATAGTATAAATTTGTTGTCCCGATTTGGTGTAAAAAAATCAAACAAATTGTAATAATTAAATGGTAATGGAATGTTTTTTTGGTCAGTTAATAATGTTTCAAAATTTTCAATCGTATGTTTTTTGCTTAGTTTTCAAACCATATTAGCCCATAAAAATGAAATTTATGCCAATGATTTAATTCGCCATTGGGAATATTCAGAACGTATAAATTCGGAAAATGAAACCAATTTTTTTAATGATTTTCAAATGTCTGTCGGATTTTTATTCAATCATAGAAACCGAAATTTTCAGGGCGTTTACACCAACTTTCAACATGGCTCAATGAATATTGACCAAAGTCTGGAAAGCCGAAGCTATCAGTTTGTGAATTTATTGGCTCAGGTTGGAATTTTATATAAAAACACTTTTGAAGTTTGCTTTTCATCAAATCTTCGAACCAATAAATTACCGGATAAATCGCAAGCGTTTATTGGTGTCGATGAGTTTTCGGTTTTATATCATTACTATCGTCCTGAGAAAAGTAATTTCTCCTATACCGGTGGTTTATTTTATGGAAATGAAATCCTCGACTTACCATTGGGTAGGCATGGAAGTAATGAGCGAAATGTGTTTTATACTTCCCAAATGTCATTTTTAGGACCTGAATTTCGCATAGCTTACAATTACCAATTAAAAAATTTACGTTTTCAAGTTGGATTGACTTATCAAATTGGATTTGCAGTGGACCAACAAAGTTCGCCGTATTTATCGTATCCTGATGATTTATATGGTTACAGACAGGAAATGAGCCGACAAAGTTATTCTGATTTAGCGTTTTCCCATAATGATTACCGTTTCGGTTCAACCCTACATGCGCTACAAATTGGGCTGAGAGTTATTTTGGCGAACAATATTAACGATAAAAAAACAAATTAATGAAGCATCGAATACCCAGAGCCACTATGTTTTCTTTAGCAAGTTTGGCATTTTTTTTCATGGGTTGCCGAAAAGATTTGGAATTATTTGAGGAGCATGCAGGCCAAGGCACTGTGGTGGTGAGTGGTGGAGGTGCAAACCTAACATCCTGGTTTTGTGTTTCGGGCAACTGTCTGGAGTTGGATGACGAAAGCGGGCCCTATGCCACCCGAAGTGATTGTGAAGCCAATTGCTCGACCAATAACACCGGCACCATCACTGAATTATCTTGCAATAATGCAACCCACAGTGGTACATTAACCCAAGGGCAAATTGCCGGAGGCGTTTCCAGTAGTGTGCCTTACTCTGGAGGAAATGGAGAAGCACATAGTGGACAAACCGTTAATTCCACTGGAGTAACGGGGCTTACCGCTACGCTTTCTGCCGGGACTTTCAACAATGGAAATGGAAATGTCGTTTACACCATTACAGGAATGCCCTCGGATAATGGTACAGCGAGTTTTGCGTTAAGTATTGGAGGGCAGAGTTGTGGATTGGTAAGGAGTATAACCTCTACAAGCCCAACTTATCCTTCGGGCACAGTACACTGTGGAAGTACGCCTACGACTATCGTTGAAATCACAAACCCAACAACCGGAAAAACATGGATGGATCGCAATCTTGGTGCTAGTAGAGTTGCTATTAGCCCTACAGATGATCAGGCTTTTGGAGACCTCTACCAATGGGGTCGATTTGCAGATGGGCATCAGTGTCGTTCGTCATCCACTACCCCCAATTTGAGCGGTAGTGATAAACCAAGTCATGGTAATTTTATTATAGTATCCAATTCTCCATTTGATTGGCGTTCACCTCAAAACGACAACTTATGGCAAGGTGTAAATGGGGCAAACAACCCTTGCCCAATTGGATTTAGATTGCCAACAGAAACAGAGCTAAATTCTGAGCGAATAAGTTGGACCAGCAATGACAGTGCAGGTGCTTTTTCTTCCCAACTTAAATTGCCAGCGGCGGGTATCCGAGACGGCTTCAATGGTTCGCTTCAAGCCGAAGGCCAAAATGGCTCATATTGGTCAAGCGTTGTAAGTATGTCAAATGCACGCTTGCTTAGCATCGGATGGGGAAATGCCATTATTGCTAGTTCCAACCGGGATTCCGGACGCGCAATACGTTGTATAAAGGACTAGTCATGTGAGTTTTACATGATAATATACTATGGTAAGTGGATGGATTTTATTGACAACTTCTTATTTTTTTCTGTATTAATTCCCAGTCCCAATGCTGGTGAATAAGTAAGTGGTCGGGTCAAAAAAAAGACATTATCATTTTATTTGGAAAGAAAAATTAATAATTCTCATAATTATGAACACAGTTCTTCGTATTTTATTTTTCTCAATTTTTTTCACTTTCTCCTGCTCAGCAACAAATAAACATACCATTTCCGGTCATTTGCCCGATAATGCCGGTCAGTTGATAAAGCTGGAGGGATTTAGTGGTTTAAAATCTTATACCATTTCCCAAACCACCGTGGATAAAAACGGGGATTTTCAACTTTCCTATGCACCTAAAGACTATGGTGTGGGTTTTCTTACAACTGAAGGAAAAAACCCTTTAATCGTTATTCTCAGCGGTGAGGGCATCCACCTAAAAGGAAGGAGTTTGGCTGATAAAGGAAGTTTGAAAGTCATAGAAGGCAAAGAAAACCAGTGGTTTGAACAATACGCTTTGGAGCATCCCAAGCGCGAACAGGCGCTTAGTGCCTGGCAGTATTTGGAGCGTTTATACGAGGAGGATCCACTGTTTGCCGCGCAGCAAGTTCCCATAGAGGCCATTCAAATGGAAAAGAGCCGCATTGTAGCCGAGGACAGTGCTTTTGTGGCAAATTTACCAGAAGACAGTTATGTTCGGTGGTTTTTGCCTGTACGTAAACTGGTGAGTTCTGTGTCGGTAGTGGCACAGTACCGCGCAGAGGAAATTCCAACCTCTATTGCGGCATTTCGGAATCTTGATTATACCGACCCCCGACTGTATAAAAGTGGACTTTTTAAAGATGCCATCGAAAGTCATTTCTGGTTACTGGAAAACAGCGGACGTTCGCTGGATTCCGTTTTTATCGAAATGCAATTATCTATTGATGCCATGTTAGAAAACCTGGCCTCCAGTGAGGAAAAGCTCAACGAAGTGGCCGACTACTTATTTGATTTGTTGGAAAGACATAGCCTTTTTCAAGCGTCGGAATATCTAGCAATCAAAGTCTTAAATGAAGTCAGTTGTACCATCAACAGTGATTTAGCGAAACAACTTGAAACTTATCGGACCATGAAAAAGGGGAACATAGCGCCTGATATATCCTTTTCGGATGGAGTAGGTTTGGTATTTATGTCCAAAAATCAAAAGGTTAAAAAACTTTCCGAATTTAAAAGCGAATATACCGTTGTTGTATTTGGCGCGAGTTGGTGTCCCAAGTGCACAGAGGAAATCCCACAAATGGCGCAGCTTTATGAAAAGTGGAAAGCAAATGGGGTGGAAGTGTTATTTGTTTCTTTAGATCAGGATGAAAAATCATTTCGAGACTTTTCGCAAAATCTTCCGTTTACTTCCATTTGTGATTTTAAAAAATGGGAGGGGAAAGTCGTAAATGACTATTACGTCTTTGCCACACCGACCATGTATCTGCTCGATAAAAACCTAAAAATTGTATTGCGCCCCAATTCCCTAAAGCAAATGGATGCCTGGGTTGATTGGTTTTTAGTGGAAGGTAATAATTAAGGTAAAGATCCGACTTAAATTAATTATTATTTGCAAGTTTAATGACACCTTAATTTATTGAAAAATAAAGTTTTGTGATTTGTTCTGTTAAATATTTAAGTAAAATAATACTATTTAACCGATTAATGTTTTTTTATATCAATTTTTATTTTACTTTTAACCCACCAAATTAATAACCTTTAAATTTTTTTAAAATGAAAAAATTAATTTACTCGGCAGTCATTTTTATGGGTGCCTTTTGTGTCCAAGGTCAATTCGACCAAGGTAGTATTTTACTAACTGGAGATTTTAATTTTAATTCGATGTCCGCAAAGACAACGATGGAAGGTGGGGGTCAAACTAACACTGTGGATTTACCGGGCGCTATCGATTTTGGTCTTTCCGTAGGCGGAGGGTACTTTGTTGTCGATAATTTAGCCGTCGGATTGGGGATAGGCTATGGAATGAATTCAACAAAAATTGATGGTGATGACGGGGATTATAATAAATTCACAGCCAGCATGTTTATGCTGAATCCTTTTGCAAGGTATTACATATCTTATTCAGACAGGTTTGCCTTTTTTACCCAAATGGATTTAGGACTAGGATTTGGAGGAATTAAAGATGAAGAGAGAATTGACAATGTAACCACAACTGAAGAGCAATCTCTATCAACTTTTATAATTGGGCTTTCTCCCGGATTCACATACTTTTTAAATGACAAAATAGCGTTAGACATGCGTGTTGGGTTTATTGGTTTCACATCAACATCTCAATCAGTTGAAAATGAAAATTTTTCTATGAAAGACCAAAACAGTAATTTTGGTCTTGAACTTGGATTAAATACTTTAACATTTGGTTTAACCGTATTCTTGTAATTTTATTTATTTTTAGAATTCCCCAAGACACTGTCTTGAGGTAGTTCATTTCTCAAAAATAGTCTCCACAATTTGGAGGCTATTTTTTTTTGGAAATAACATAAATAATAGCAGACTTCATAACATTTTTCCACTATCTATACCAAGCAGCAATCTATACCAAGCAGCTATCTACATAAGCAGCTATCCATACAGGCTTCCAGCGTTTCGAAAGGCACCTCACCACCGCAGCCACCCCAAATAAAGCTTTCGCATTCTCGCGTTTCGGTATTAAAGAAGTATCTGATAAATACGCTATCACAAATTCCCGGATCATGTTCTAAATCACACGCTGGGGTAGGTGCGCATATATCTGCGCAGCTTGTGAGCGTTAGGGCAAAAACCAATGTAGTTATGATGCGCTTCATAGAAGTCAAAAATGGGTTTGTCAGTTGGTTGAAAATGTAAAAAATGCTTTCAACTTACATCTGGCAATATTAACAAGGCTTTAAAAAACCCGGACAGCCCTTACGCGTTCGGCATTTCCCTTTGCATTCGACAATTGATTTCCATTGGTGAAATTTTGGCCCCAAGCACTTGAGAATCCATACTCTGTAGAACTCCAGTAAATGCCGTTGGAAAAACCTCCAATTTCCTTACGGGCTTTGTAAATTTCATCCAATTCAAACTTGGTTGGCATTCTCCAATCGCGGAAATTACCTCCGTCAGTATTATAGTTTTTAGGGTTGGAAATAGCGTTTTGAGCATCATACCAATTATCCGAAGTGCCTTGGTCGGTAGAAGCAACGACAAGTCCGTGCTTTCCATCATCCGAGACCCAAATAATATACCCACCTTGTTCGGCGCTGTATCCTATGGTATAGAATTTACTGGTGGTTTCTCCATCCGAAGATGATTGCTGTGTGCCTTCACCTTGTCCTCCACCTTGATTTCCTAAGGATTTAGGTACATTTATCCAAGCGGTTGCGTAATCATTATCGTCCACTTTGACTAAAATCTGGCCTTTTCGTCCACCACTGGGAACACCTTTTCCGGGTTCACCTTCCTTTCCACGAGCACCCTCAAGACCTTGAGGTCCGGCAGGTCCTTCGGGTCCTCTTTCACCTCTTTCACCTTTAGGTCCCATTGGCCCCTGCGGTCCTGTTGGGCCTTCGGGTCCTCTTTCACCTCTTTCTCCTTTCGGTCCTGCTGGGCCATTTGCCGGTCCAGCCGGTCCTTGTGGCCCCCGTTCACCATCTTTACCTGCTGGTCCTTGAGGTCCTTCAGGCCCTCTTGGTCCTTGAGGTCCGGCAGGCCCGGGTTCACCGTCTTTACCGGCTGGTCCTTCGGATCCTCGTGGTCCTGTAGGCCCTTCGGGACCTCGTTCGCCATCTCGACCTGCGGGTCCTTGTTCTCCTCTAGGTCCTTGCGGCCCTGCTGGCCCTTGCGGCCCTGTAGATCCTCTTTCACCATCCTTACCGGAAGGTCCTTGCGGCCCTGTAGGTCCTTGTGGTCCTCTTGCTCCGTCGTTTCCGGAAGGTCCTTGTGGTCCTGTAGGTCCTTGTGGCCCTCTTTCACCGTCTTTTCCTGCTGCACCTTGTGGTCCTTTAGGCCCTTGTTGCCCCTGTGGTCCTTGCGGTCCTTGCGGTCCTTGTGGTCCGGTTTCTCCATCTTTACCGGGAAGCCCTTGTGGTCCGCGGTTACCCTGCGGTCCTTGCGGCCCTCTTTCACCATCTTTACCTGCGGGTCCTTGCGGCCCTCTTAATCCTCTTGCCCCCTGTGGTCCTTGCGGCCCGGTTTCTCCATCTTTACCGTCATTGCCACGTGGTCCTTGTTCACCTCTAGGTCCGGGAGGCCCTTGTGGTCCGCGATCTCCGTCTTTTCCTGCGGGTCCTTGAGGTCCTCTGGCTCCATCCTGACCGGGTCCTCCCTGAGGTCCTTGAGGTCCGGTTGGCCCAGTTAAACCAATTGGTCCTTGAGGCCCTGTTGCTCCATCATTGCCACGTGGTCCTTGTTCGCCTTTTTCACCCTGAGGTCCTTGAGGTCCTGATGGTCCTTGTGGCCCGGTTGTACCATCTGCACCGGGAAGTCCTTGCGGTCCTTGCGGTCCTGGAGGCCCAGTTGGCCCTTGTGGCCCTTGAGGCCCCGGTGTTCCATACAAAGAAAACAGTGAATAGGAATGCGAAATAAAAGGTTTGGTCTCCCTTATATTATAGTTAGATCCAGCATTTGGATCAATCTCAGTTTTGACAAAATAGGGGCCATCTGCCCAAATGATTTTTGAAAAATCACCACTTATAACAGTTCCATCACCTATTCGAAATACGGCTACACTGTTGGAGTCTGAAGTAACGGTTTGGGTTTCTGAATAGACGACTTCACCATTTTCAGTGCCTTTTAGGATACTTACTTTAACACTGACGTTTTGCGACGGGAACGTATTGTTGTTAGCATCTTTGACTACCACTTGATAATTTAGTCTTTGTGGCGACTGAGCAGCCAAAGTAGCAGTCATAAGCAGTGCTACACAAACGTAAAGCAACTTCTTCATTCGTTGGGTTTTTGGGCAATTATTTGATTGACGGGGTAGTAGAGCTTAGAGTAGGGGTGAGTTAAAAAGTGAGAAAGCGCATTTTTTAAGGTAAAAGGATTGTGGTAGTCTTTAAACAAAAACAACCTAAGGCCGCTTTTAGCGACTAAAAAAAGGTGAAGTACAGGATGAATCATGGCCATATTTGCCTTTTACAAAAACTAAACAAAACTAAGAACAATAGCCAATTTACCAAAAGTTCTAAGTCTTTCTTTTTTTAATATTTTCAAGGAAACAACGATGTATATTATCTCCATTGCGCTTCTCAACGAATGCGGACAAATATACAATGTTTCCCAACGTAAAAAAATTTAGTGAAAATGGAAGTTTTGCATATTTATCAACCGATGTAATAGGTATATAGCGATTTGATATATGAATTCAATAAAACATTCTACAGGTTAGCACCCATTTTCTTTTGATCGATTTGAATCTAATTGATGATTTTTAGCGGGATAAGGACATTTTTTAATGAATCAAAAAGTGTTTGTAATAATAATGCAATGGAATTTGAGGGTATATGTGATTGTTGAAAAGTTTAATTTGGTTCAAATAAAATTACAACAATCATTTTACTCAATTTTTGATAAGTCGCCGTGATACGTGCAAATTTCCCTGAATATTGAAAATATAAACCCCCGGAGCAAGATGGGACAAATCTAATTCAGCTTGGCCACTTTTAGGTGTTTGACTTTTGGTATAGACACACTTACCACTCATGTCGAATATTTCAAAAGTTATCGACGAACCAGTTTCATTATGCTGAGGTATATTTTTCACAAAAACGTTTCCGTGTGAAGGATTTGGGTAAATCACAATATCATTTTTATATGGAAAGACGTTATCTTCGTAATATTCTTCTTTCTGCAGATTAAGGTGTACCCCAGAAACTCCAATATTATTAAACGTTACTCTGTGTCCATTGTCTTGATCTAAAGTGTTTCCAATAAAACTAATTCTTATTTTAAAACTTTTATTATTATTTGCTGTTGGACAATTTGAAAAATCAGAAACAATTTTTTCGAAATTAAATGAAATTGGATAGATACTATCAGGCATACCATCGGTTACCCATTTATTGGATATTGTATCCCAATAATCTATTTTTAATCCACTTGCTGCACCTTCATTTTTTACCGCAAAACTCAAGGTAATTTCATGGTATAGCTCAGTTGAAACGTCAATAATCAATTCATTTTTTGCACTATCTGTTTCAAAAGGTTGTTTTATTTGTAATCCTCTCATTGGGAAATTACCAAAAGGTTCATCGTCATTAACTGATGAGTCATAATTGAGCGCAGACGGTGCGTTTCGTCTTTCCATTGATGCCTTGCGCCAAAGTGGATGGTTTTGTGAAAAGGGATACATTGCGCCAAACGAAGAGTGAAAAATTATTTCACCGGAAATGGATTGTTTTGTATAAGTTGCTGATAAACTATCGAGTGGAGTGTTGTTGTCTATGTCTGTATCAAAAACCCAAAAATGAATATAATCCGTTGAATCTTCAAACCCAAAATTGGCAATAAATTCCATGTTTGAGGTAGGTGTTATATTTATCTCGGGATCTGTACCGGAAATATCACCAGACCAATGGGTAAAAACAAATCCTGGTTTCGCTATGGCTTTTATTGTGATTGGAATATCGTTAAAATATAATCCACTCCAGGGATAAGGATTAAAATCAACGCCCGGGGTTTCTTCAATTATCTTAATAGTGTTAATTTTTACAAAACCATGTTGATTATTTGATACATCAAGAGTCAAGGTTACGTCATTTCCAGAAATATTAAATTTTTCTCTAATGTGATCCCTTGCAAATGCCGGACGTTCATCAGCAAATTTTTTCATTCCTAAAACATTATCACCCCAATTATTTAAAGTGCCCCAACGATTTTGGTGATTTGGGACTTCGTCAGCAATTGCAGCCTCGTATTGATCAATTAAAGCGTTAACTCTACTGGGTCTGAATGTTGTATTTAACATGTCAGCATACCGATTAATAAAGCGGTGCTTAAACTCTGTGTTGTCAAACAACTTGTACAATAGTACTCTAGACCAACCAACAGATGAAGAGGCTCTTTCTAAACTGTTGTGAGTCCAACTAGAATCACCAGTCCAGCCAAATCCATGATCTGTATCAAACATTAGCCATCGCCATCTTCCGTCTTGTCCATAAGGCGCACTTGGCTCATATTGCGAGGTTTGTTTACGAAAGAAATCAATATTATTACTAGGCCAATCTGTGTTGCGTGAATAAATTTGAGCAATGGTGTAGTCTATGAAATTTTCTACATCCATTTGGGTTTTCACTACTTCATAATTGGAAGTAATTGACATATTGCTAAATTTCACAAAATTTCGCATTGAAATATAATGTCCACTACTTCCAAGTTTTACTTCAGCATTCTGTGTGAGTAAGTCTAATTCACTTTCATTTATCCCAAAAACTCTATCTATATAGTGTTTGTCATACCTTTCCCTTATATTGAGGATACCATAATACTCTCCATTTACGTAAAAATTTGCAGGTTGATAATCCTGGGTTTCAAAATTCATATGGGATACAATCCGTTGAATAAGCGCATCTCTAAAATACACAACGGGTGAGGTGACATATGTCTCGTTATTTCCAATCCACTCGTCCACGCCATCGTTGCCTGAATTTCTTAATAATAGACGATTGAAGGAATTGCTGTTTTCAGAACCAAAAAATGGATAATCAAATCTGTTTTGGGTGTCATATTCTTTGCGGGCATATAGGCGAAATGATTTATTTCTTAATGATCTCGAAAACCCTCCATGAATTCTTATGCCTATTTTTTGATTTAATACTTCGTTTTCATTAACAAAGTATTGAAATACTGCTTCTTTTTCGTGTGAGAGGCCACGCCTTTGATAGTTCCCACTAACATGACCAGTGGTGACGTCAGTTTGATTGGCAGTCCGCCAGTCGTCAAAATCTATCCCAGCCACGTTAATGCCCTGTTGATAATCAAATAGGTGGTTTTCATCTAAGCTTAAGGAAATGGTTGGAAGGGTTGAGTTAAACTTTGTGCCGGTTGTATCTATGAAATAGGTTCGTGTGATATAGTTGCTCATGTGTCCGTCTTTTACCACGCGAGTTTTTATAACAGTGGATTTTTTTACCGTACTTGATGGAAGGTATGGTGGTGAATGATGCCATGTAGTTGATTTACTTGCCACAATATTTGAGTCAGCACTCCGATCCTTAATCTGGACAGTATTAGCAAAAACCATAGTTTGGATATTCGATGGTAATAATTGACCAAACGGTTGTCCAGGTAATTCAGGGTAGCTGTTTTTAAAAAAATATGTAAATCCAGTTAGATTAGCAGTGTCTGGAACTGAACCATCCAAAGTGTAAATAATAATAACAGATGAGTCGGGGTGTGTAATATTTAAGTTGAAACTATTATTGTAAAATCCAGATAGATGGGAAATATTTGGTGGAGGTAAATATGCGGCAGAACCATTTGGATGAGCTGGTGTGGTTTCGCTGTATAATTGCCAAGATCCGGTACCATTTGGGAAACGACCGTATGATAAATCACGGGGGATAGGAGTGGGCGGGAGTTCATCTATTCGAACTGAATCAGGTCGGGTTAAAATTATCTCTTCTCCTGATGAATTTATTCGAAAGTTGGTGTGAAGTTCCAGGCCAGGAATATTTCGGTTTTTACCGGATGCAAAAATGAGAAGGTACTCGTTAGGATCTAAAATTACTTGGGGAAGAATCCATTTAAAAACATCGCCGTAATCATCCGAAAGCCCATATCCATTCAAATTTATACTTGATGTTCCGTAATTATAAAGTTCAATCCAATCCTCATTGTGGCCATCCTCATCGGTTGTATCACTCCCGTTTGATGCCATCACCTCATTTATCGCAATTGATTGCGCTGTTAAGTAGTTGTTTGTGTGTAGGTTAAATAATGATATTCCAATAACTTGAAAATAGAAGTGTAGCTTTTTAAGCATTGTTAATTGTTCTTTCTTGCAAAAGTACAATTTTGTATGCCATTTTGTTAAGTAATTTTCTTATTTTGCTGTTTTTTAAAGTAATTAGGTGGATGATGTTAAAATAATTTTAAACAATAGTATATTCTTTATATTAATTTTTGAGCAGACCCTAATTAAAAAAATCCCATTTTACGCCCAACCTAAAAACTCGATCGGGAAGTGGATAACCTGGTGCAGCAAAGTATTGATCCGAAGTGAAGCCTTGTGAAATGTTTTCCAATTTAAAGAAAAGGATGGCCCGCTTGAGCTCAAAATTTACGAAAAAGTTGAAATAGGGAAAATTGCCAATCAGGGTTTCATCTTGTAAATGAAACATCCCGGTAGCCGGCATCCAATCGGGTGCGTAATAACTGCTGAAATAATTTACCTCAATACCAGGTTGAAAGTTTAAACGCTTGTAATACACCTTAAAATTGGTGTAAAACAAACTCCGAATCTGAAAGTCTGGGACGCGAATGGGGCCGAGTGGATCATCCGTTACTTGAAAGGCTAAGCTGTTTTTCCAGCCAAACCATTTGGAGGGTTCAAACGTGGTATGACCTATTATTTGAAATAGTTGTGAAACTCCGTCGAATTGCTCGGGAATTGCAGACTGATTTAAGGTGGTGTAATTTTGAAATAGGTGATAACCAGTCTCAACTTCCAACCAGTTTTTATATCCCAACTTCCCACCTAGCGATTGGTGATTTACAGGAGAAAAACCTGTGTTTGACCAAATAAAATGGTTGCTGGAGAAAAACCGATAAAATATGCCGGGATCTATGGAGCTTAAATCCAACTGACCCGAAATGGAAAAGTCGTTTACTTTAAAACCGATTTCGCCGTGAAGATGGAAATTTCCAATTTGACTACCAGCATAATTAAATTGCCCATCACCTAAAATGTGAAAACCCTTCCAATCAAATTCACTCTTTCCAAACAAATAGAAACTGGTCAATGGTCTGGTAAAAAACATTCCTCTGTTGGTCGCAATTTCATAGCCGGTACCCGCCATCCATCGCAGATTTCCCACCGGAGGACTGCCGATATAAAATTTTTGGTCAAAGGTTTCAAAACTGGTAGAATCATACGTTTCTGAAAAGTCAAAATAGGTGTTTTCAAAATAATCCTGATTGGCTCGACCGGTAAATACGTACGAAAAGCGATTGTACTCTATGGTACTACCAAGCGTGAATATGGGGGTAAATGTCCGATGAACACTGTCCTCGGCACTTGCGATACTGTCATTTGCAGGTACCGAGTTTTTTATGGTAATGCTGTCTGCCTCTGTTATGTCTGCTGTGTCTGTTTGTAATGCGTCTGATAGTTTTGGTTTGTCTCTTTTCATGTATCCCAAGTCGTATTGCATGGAAGTGTAAAACCGTCGCTGTCGGGTATTGGATCGACTGTTATTTAGGTTTACATTGACCAAATCTCTTTGCTGTTGGACATCTCTTAATTGCCCTGACGGATTTATAATTCCGCCATTTTCAGAGTTTCTTCGTGAAAAACTGTCGAAGTGTCCTAGGATTCGAAAGCGATTATTTTCCGTCCGATAATGATAACCAATGGAAAAGTTGTTGAATTCTGCCTCCTGACGATTGTATAATCCAATCGAGTTTAATCTCTGAAATCGTATATTGTATCCCAATCGCTCATGAACACTAAGTCTCGCATCGACATCAAAGGATTGTCCGCGTTCGTATCCTTGCAGATATCTGGCCGAAACTAGAGGGGCGCGAACGGTGTAATACCGAAAATCGGACTTGCTGCGACGACCTACAGGATAAGGGTTTTGTCCCCATTGTAGCTGAGCGGATTGATCGTACCGAAAAAGCATTTGTTGCACAGGTGACCCTAAATTTCCCAGGTTAAGTTGTCCGAATTCGTCTTTCCCGGTCAGCGTTAAATTGATTTGTTCTCGGATACAAAGTCCGGTGTCAATCATCTGGAATGACCCTCCTTCGTGAAAATAACTAAAAGCATCTCTCGCCGAATCGCGGGGAAACCACGACTGTGCGCTTACTTGAAAGGCAAACAGGAATAAAAGGAAAAAATGAAATGTCCTCATCGCCGCAAAAGTACGGGTAAGGTTCGGAAATTTTTCACGAAAAATGAAAGACTTGATCTCTGGTTTTTTTCTCGAAAAGACTAATTGAGATAAGGAGCAGAAGATAGAATAATCTTCTCAGTGGTAATAATAAACACCTCGTTGTGTTGCGCCAACTGAAAAGAATAATCTCCTTGAATGAACCCAAAAAATGTATCTAAGGGCAGAAGGGTGTGGTGGATAAAAGATTCTCCCGGATGTATTATAGGTGCATTTCCATCGAAGCCCAGACCGACAATTTCTGAGGGTGTTTCATCGCGGGTGTGGATGAACCAATGCTTTCCCAAAAGCTGGATGACTTCCTCGCTGCGGTTTTCTATGCAAATCGAACACTCATATAGGAACATAGAAATGTCCTTCGTAATGAATCGCCCCTTGAACCGGGGCGTCAAAGATAAATGAATGGCCGCTTTTACATCTGCTATCATTCTAATTGGGTGTTGTTCAGGTGGCTAATCTATGTATTATTTTTTATTTATGCAAGTGTAAAGGTGAAAAAAATGTCAATCAATAATTTAGATGAAACAAATATCGTAGTTTTAATTCTACTTTTTTAATCACTACTGTCAACCAAAACCCTGTGGATACGGTTTTTTTAGGTTGGAAAAAATAATAATATGCTGCGTTTTTTCTAAATTAAAAAACACATCAAAACTAAAATTCGTTTGGGTATGATAAAGTGAAAGCTAAAACTTTGAGTCTGCTCTAAAAAGTCCCTTTCTGCCAAAATCTTCCTTGTCGGTAGATTTTTGAATCCTCACTAACAGCTGGTTAGCTGCGGTTCAAAAATCCCCTCCGCGTCGATTTTGATTGAAATCATCCTTTTTAGAGTGGACTCATAAATTTAAAAAAAACCGCACAAAATGACATAGTTGTGCGGTTTTTTTTATTCTATCATCTCAAAATATGAATCGGTCTAGTAACACGTCCCACATCATTAGATATGGTCAGGTAATAAGTTCCCCCAGCCAAATCTTGTAAGTCATAAGAAACACTGCCCTTGCCCGCAGGATGCACATCCGTTCTGATGGTGCGCCCCTGCATATCCCGAAGCTGCAAGGTAATCTTCCCTCCTTCGTTCGGTAAATGCTCCAAATGCACGATTCCACTTGAAGGATTTGGGAAAACGCTAAGGTTTTCAAATCCGTATTCATCAACTGAAACCCCAACAATCACAATACTTCGGGTGGTGGTATCGTAGTCACAGCCGTTACCGGCAACAAGTGTAACCGTAAAAGTACCACTGCTTTGGTAGGTATGGGTGACGAACACACCTGAGTCAATGTTTCCATCTCCAAAGTCCCAGTAATATTCTGAGGCATTGGTCGCTCCAGCTGCATCAACTTCTATTACACCTACTGCCACAAGGGTAAGGGTGAAACTTGCTCCCGGCTGAGGTGTAGAAACGGCAAAAGGACCTTCAAAATCACTCACTCCGCCCTCCAAGCAAGAATCTGCAACATATACATCGTAATTACCGGATGAAAGTCCGGAAACACTAAAAGGAGAAGAAACGCCGGAAATTAAAGTTCCGGTACCGGGTGTGAAACCTGTAGGGCCGTATTCAACCATACTACCTACAACCGAAGTTGAAGAAGTCCAGGAAACAGATATGCTGTCGCAAACCATAACGGCTTGAACGTTATCCGGCTCGGCACAAGGAGGGGCACCCAAAATAGCATCTATCATTAAACGGAAATTATCCACGGTAGATAGTGCGCCTCCGGTGAGAACTGAGGTGTAATAAGCATTTGCTCTAGTAGGATTTTCACTTTGAAAAGCACATGGAAAATAACCTGTTGCTGTGTTTGCTGTCTGCGCCAATCCAATAAAAAAGGATTCAGAATCAACGGTAACGGGATTCTGAAAAGTAAAGTTTACGTAATTTTCAAGGTTTGCCGCGGTAATCGTGTGGTTTGCCGATTGGGAAACGATATTTCCTCCGGTATCAACAACCACTGCATATACAGTATTTCCAATGGCCGCTGCATTGTCACTAAAACGAATTCTCATTCCAATGACACCGCGTTCCCCATTAATATGGTAGCGGTTTAGTAATAAGCCTGATCCTGTATTGTACCCAACCCCGCCCAAACCAGACGTTGTACTATCTGCATATCCAATGCGATTATCTGTTACTTCCTGAATCCAGTGCATGGTATCGTTGGCCGGTTCTAAATCGGGTGGAACTGAAGCGGTGATGGTATTATATCCGAGGTTGGTCGCAGAGAATCCCGAAAAAGTCAACAGGGTGTCTTCATCACTGGCTAGGGTGATAGATTGTGTTGAGGTAAAAGTATTTGCACCCGAAACATTGAGGGAAATGGTTTTAGTTCCCGCTAAAAACCCACGGTTTTCGACGCGAACCTGAATGTCTTCGGGGTAACCAAAATTGGGCAAGTTACTGCCCTTAGCAAAAATTTGTGTAATGGCAAAATCATCAGATTTCCTGTCCATACCCCATAAAATTTCCGGACGCCAGTTTGAAGTTTGGTTAAGCGTAGGTGGCGGAGAAACAGTAGATTGTCCATTGACCAGACCTCCAACTACAGATGTTTCACAAAGGTAGTTGAGTGCCGTAATCAAAGGCGGCCCAACCAATGCCCAATCAGAGGCAAAATACATGCTTTCACCGCCATAATCAAAAGTACTTGAAAGGGGAATGGTATAAGATGTGACGCCTTGGGGAATGGTAATCGTATCATCAAAAACAAGGGTCATTCCGGTAATGATACCTGTCCAGGCTGTTCCGTTTAAATAAGTTACGTCACTGGTATTTTGAAGGTATATTTTCACATGAGCGCTAACAGAACCTGAAGAAGGTGCAGCAAGTGTAAAGCCTACACCACTAAAAGTACTTCCGCTATCTATGCCCGAAGCTGCATATTCACTACCCAAAATTATATAAGAATTCCGAAAATAGCTCGCGGCGCTATTTCCTGGAAAACCCCTTAAAGTTGAAGTAGAATTATTGGTTTGCGGTGCCGGCACATATAGCGGTGCTGGTACTGTAGTTAGATATTGTACCGTTGTTTGCCGGCAAGTAGTATTGGTGGCGCAATTCGCATCAGCTGTAATGTGCATTCTGAATATTCCGGATGACCTAATGACCACGGGAAATGGTTGTGGCCCATGATCGATAACATTATTACTGGCATCGGTAATGGTGATGTAGTCTCCGGCTATGGCACTTGCAAATTCATAAACCCCGGGATCCTGAACGGTAATCGTTGCGTATTGATTTGCCTGATTACATGCGGCGATTACCAGTGGGGTTGTATTGGTGACACCCACAGTGGCTGTTCCTGAGGCATTGGTATTAATACATTGTGCAAGGGTGGTTTTTAAGCTTACAATAGATAAAGTGAAAACAAGTAGGAATGCGAAATTCCGATTCATTTTTTTGCGGCAGTAGTTTTTCAAATTCATTTTAATGGTATTTAAAAGTTGAAATGACCTCAACACCTAAAGAATACGAAAGCTATGCACCAAAAATGTGAAGTCATGCATAACCAAACTTTCTGTGTTGATAATTCTTTCCAAAAGTAAAAAATATTTTAATACCCTAGCCACTATTGGATAAAAAAATAAGATTGTGATTTTACGCGGCAAATACTGATTAAATGGTGCTATTTAACTTTTTAAACCTTCAAACCTCCATCACAAATTGCGTTTAGCTTAGAAAAATGATCGAATGAAAGGACTCAATTTGATGGATAATAACATCTTTTTTAATTGATAAAAACAAAAACACCTGCCGGATTTTTCGTCGTCCGACAGGTGTTTTTATTAATGCTAAATGATTATGCGATATTAATAGGCAATTTTAATAATCATACCCGGGGATATATCAGCATCCTTTATTCCCTCATTTAAATCCCGAAGTTCTTTTGCCTTTAAATCATGTTCTTTTGCAATTTTTGAAAGGTTGTCACCCATTTGAACCCGATAACGCGTACGCTCCCAGTCGGAGTAGTCTGCTTCGGGAACCACTTTGAGCTCAAGTCCCTCAAATGGACGAACTCCGCGTAAACCTCCATTTAAATCACGTAAGGTGCGTATATCGATATTGTATTGCTTGGCGATGGCGGCAAAACTTTCTCTACCCTCCACGGTGTGAATGATGGGCTTGATCTCCACCTTCTTTTCTTCACCCGATTCGGTTTTAACTACTTTGGTCGGCACGTAATTATCATGAAGTACTTTAAAATCCGTACGACGGTTGATTTGGTTGGCCACTTCTTGTATTTCGGCTTTCTGTTTGCGAATATATTGTTCTGTTAACACCGTACCTGCTTTGAAGTACTGATGACCAAATCCATCATAATTTTCGGGGATTGTAAATGGTTCTTCTTCACCGCGTCCCTTAGCTACCAAACGATCTTTGGGTATTCCTTTTTCAATTAGGTAATCAACACAAGACTGTGCACGCTTTTGGGAGAGCACCATGTTTCTTTCATCTGTATCCCGATAATCCGTATGCGACCGAAGTTCGACAACCAAAGTTGGGTTATTGTTTAAAATTTCCACTACGGTGTCCAACGCAACCTTTGACTCCGGTCTTAAGTCCCATTGAGCTGTAGTAAATAAAACATTGGGAAGTACAATGGGCACTTCAATGGGTTCTATTTCTTTATCCACCTTAATGACATGCAGGTAATGCCGCTCATCGGGTACAAATTCAAAGGCATCAAATGGAATGCCCACGGTAGTTGCACTTGCTTGTCCGGCGAGGAATTGTTTTTTCTCAAAACTCAATTTGTAGGTAACATCCTCCCGCACCTGATCCAGGGTAAACTTATAATACCCGCTTTTATCCGTGACAACTGTATAGGAAGATCCGCCCCCATCTAGCTTTACCGTTCCGGTATTAATGGGTTTCTTATCCTTCGAGCTGTATAATCTTCCTTCTATTTCAAACACCAGCGGCGCCAAAGTAACCGAATATATATCAAATCCACCTCTACCCTCGTCCCGGTCTGAGCTCAAAAATCCCTTTTCAGCTTCATCTCCGTCAAAGACAATGGCGAAATCATTGGCATTTGTGTTTATGGGAAACTGCATGTTTTCAACTTCCCCTTCCGGCATACCATTGTCGTCGAGTTTTATCCGGAAAATATCCAATCCGCCCATTCCCGGATGACCATCGGATGCAAAATAAAGGTAGCCATCCAAATGTACATAGGGATAAAGCTCGCTGCCCAAGGTATTTACTTTGGGGCCGAGATTTTTCGGTTTTTCCCACGACCGCTCCCTGCGATTGTAAGTCGTCATATATAAGTCTCTTCCGCCATAACCATCTTCCAGATCAGAGGCGAAGTAAAGGATTTCATCATCCGGGGACAAGCAAGGATGTCCTACAGAGGTAGCAGAATCCGGTGTAAGCAATTGCATTTCGGGCTCACCCCAACCTTGACCACGTTTATCAGCCTTAAAAATTTTACATCCAAGTTTGTTGTTTTTTTGTTTTTCACACCGAGTAAAGTACATGGTACGTCGGCGGCTATCAAAAGCCAATGGGCCTTCGTGATGTTTGGTGTTAATAACTTCTCCCTCAATGGGCATGGGAATAGACCATGACATTTCCTCCTCAGCACCATCACTTTTCCCTCTGGTTCTGGTTTTCTTTTTACGCTCTGCCTTTGTCACAAAAATATCGGTAAAACCGTCACCTGTCCAGCCATCAGTTTGTTTGCCGGTAGCATCATCTCTATCCGACACAAAATAAAGTTCATCATTCATAGCTGGCTTTCCACCATAGGTAATAGCAAATTCATTTTGCTTGGTATTTAAATCACTCATGTTTTCAACGAGATACCTGGAGGGATTTTCCTTCCACTTTTTTGCCATTTTCACCGATTCAATACCCATTTTACCACGGGGATCGTCAGGTTTGCGGTCAACATATTTTTGGTATTCCACGATAGCGTCCTCGTATTCACCCAGCATTTTCAACATTTCTGCATGCCGCAAATAGACGATGGGGTCACCGTAATCCAATTTGATGGCCCTGGAATACTGGCTGGCGGCAGACTTCCAATCATCCATCATCCGATAACATTCTGCCATTAGGAAGGTAATTTCTACTTTTTCTTTCTTGGAACGGGTTCTGGTGAACGCCTTTTTGTATAAGGTCACCGCAGAATGGTATTCATTGTACTCGAAGGCTTCATTGGCTCTCGCCATTTCTTTCGATACAGATTCATTGCCGTCTGTTTCTTCTAAACCACTCTGTGCGTTAACAGCTGTCGTGGTAATCAAACAAAAAAACATCATGGGGAAAAGGGTAAAGGAAAGGCGTTTGATTGTCATAGTTGATTGTCGATTTTTCATAAAATTCATAAGTCTGTTCTCACAAAATTTTTTCTTTGTGCGTCACTGACATAAACGAATTGAAAATAGTTTTGTACTATAGATTAATTTTTGGTCTAAAAACGAAGGTAAAAATAGGCATTCCACACAATTCAGCAATAACAAAGTTTGAATTTTATGAAAATAAAAGTTTTTTTATTCGATCAAAAGCATGATGATCCGACCAATTAGTAGCGGCTCATTATTGTCTAAGTAATTATAAAACATAATATTGTATGTCAAAAAAATACAAAAAAACTACACAGTTTAGTAATTTTTCTAAAAATCAAAAAGATTATCACATTGAATGTTTGAAAAAAATACCTCACCATCTCTGAAGGCAAAATTTCGTTTTGTACTTTTCTGCCCTTTATGAAATTAACGGTTCAAAGCGCATTTTATTTTCACCGACTGGCCGGAGTAGCAGGTGCTTCCGTCCTTTGGACGTTGGGGTATTTGGTTTTTCCAGATTTCCTCAATGAGTTATTGGTACTCGGTATGATGTTCTGGATGCTGTATTGGTGGATAAGCGGCGCCGTTTCATTGGGCGTTACATCATTAATACCTCTTATATTTCTACCTATTTCGGGGATTTTCACCCTTCAGGAAACAAGCGACAAGTACGCCAATCCGATTATATTTTTGTTCTTGGGTGGATTTATGCTGGCCATTGCGCTGGAAAAATACAGTCTTCACCAATATGCAGCCAACCAAATCGTAAAGGTTCTTGGAACTTCGTTGCGCGCAAGGGTTCGATCCATCTTGTTCTCATCGGCAATCCTGAGCATGTGGATCAGCAATACCGCAACAGCTCTGATTATGTTGCCCATTGCTATGAACTTTTCACAGCAGGCAGGTATGGCCTTTGGTAAAAATCATGTATTTCATAAAAAGGTTTTTTTGAGCATTGCCGCTGGTGCAAATATCGGAGGCATTGCAACCTTGGTCGGCACCCCGCCCAATTTATTCTTTAGCGCATTTATCCAGCAGGAAACCGGCATTACAATTGATTTTTTCAAATGGATGATCATAGGTGTTCCGGTGGCAGCATTGCTGTTGTTTGCCGCTGAGCGTTTACTCATAAAAGGCTTAACCACAAAGATGACTTTAGACGAAAAAGTCATTTATCTAAAATTGGATCAAAATCAAAAAATCGTACTTTCCGTTTTCGGATTGGTTGCGCTGTTTTGGATGGCCAAACCACTTTTTGCTTTAATTTTTGCACCTTTGGGACAACTGCACGATGCAGTGATTGCCCTCGCCGGGGTAGTTCTGCTCAGTCTGATACCCCAAAAAGGAAAAAGTCAGCCGCTAATAGAATGGCCTGATCTGAAACAATTGCCCTGGGATATCGTTCTGTTATTTGGCGCCGGATTGAGTTTGGCCGGTGCACTTCAATCCGCCGGTGTGTTTTCCCTTTTGGAGGAAAGTTTCCATCTGATCAACAACTTAAACCTGTGGATTATCGTTTTGATATTTGCGTGTATTGGCATTTTTCTCACTGAGGCCATGTCCAATATTGCCATGATTGCCGTGCTTCTACCCTACGTTTATGAGATTACTTCACGAAATGGTTTGGATTTCCCAACCATTGCCATCCCTATGGTTATTGGAGCGAGTTGTGCTTTTATGTTGCCCATATCAACGCCACCCAATGCCATCGTTTTTGGTTCGGGTGCGTTAAAAGTAAAGGACATGGTGCATTTTGGTTTCAGACTCAACATTTTCGCCATGTTGATTATTACCGTAATCTGTATGCTTTTTTTGGAAGGATTTGGTCTATTTGCTCAGTTGAGATAAAAGTTATTGTAAACACTTTCTTCCTGTTTCGATATGAGTTCCATATAAGAAAGGTAACTCTCCAAAAAGATCAGTCTTTCTTCGTCTTTATTTTTTTGAAAAAAAGACAATCGATTTTGCACATTGGGATTTAGGGCAATCATAATATCAAGAATACCCGGTTGATGATTCATCCAATGGGCATCGGCTTGTCTGGAATCTATTAAATACGATCTGAATCGTTCGGAAATTGCAGGCGGCGCAGGCAGATTATGTATTTTTTTATACATTTTTAGTCGTCCACCGGGATAGGGTTTTTCTTCACTTATTTTCTGTGAATATTGCTCCACCCTGAAATTCTGGAGACATTGTACAACAATATCCATTTCGCCCAAAGGATTTTCATTAAAAACCTCTACAATCTCAACCCATGAACCAATGTTATCCGCATTTATCGGATTAAAAAAAGGAATGCCAAAACACTTATCGCCGCACAAAACATCACGCATCAAACTTTTGTAGCGGGGTTCAAAAATATGTAATTGAAAAAATTCGCCGGGCAGCAGAAAAATATCAAGCGGAAAAAACGGCTTCATTTGTACCATGGATGATGATTTACCTGATAACCTAAATTGAACTAAAAGGTTCAAAGGGACAACATCACCATAACCGAATATGCTCTTATGAGTCTGCTCTAAAAAGTCCCTTTCTGCAAAAATCTTCCTTGTCGAAGTGGGCTCAAAATTATCGAGGTGAGAGAACTTTCCCGTCTTTGGTCAACATTTTCTCGGGCACATTGGACCTAATTATTTTGGCAAGGGCTTTAATAAAGTGTACCTTTAGTTGTGTTTTGGCATAAAGTAAGCCAATTTCCCTCACTGGTCTGGGTTCAGCAACGGGTCTTACCCACTTCCTTTCTTTCTCATCTAAGTCGAGGGCCATCAAATACGGAATTAACGTCATTCCGTGACCTTGCTTGACCAATCGGATTAAGGTTTCAAAATTTCCACTTTCCAAAACGAGTTTGCCGTCCAGGCTTTGTCCGCGATTTGCATCACACATATTAATAACCGAATTTCTAAAACAGTGGCCCTCCGAAAGCAGCAGCATATCGTCTAGTGAAAGTTCGGAATTAAGCACAAATGCCTCACCGGCCAGTCGATGTCCGGCGTGAAGAAAGGCCATAAAAGACTCATAATAAAGTGGCATTTCCTGCAAACCTGCTTCCCTTAGCGGCGTGGCCAAAATCCCAACATCTATTTCGTCATCTTTAATCATTTGTAAAAGTTGATCTGTATGCGCCTCTTGAAAAACGCACCGTACCTCGGGAAAAGCTTTTTGGAAAGGCAAAATAATCCGATGGAGTAAATATGGGCTAACAGTGGGAATGACCCCAATTCGGAACACCCCGTGATACATACCCTTAGAAAGTTGAATGACGTCTTCCAGCCGTCGCGCTTCATGTAAAATCACTTGCATCTGCCGAATGATTTTTTCGCCGACTTTGGTAGGGCAAATAGGTTTTCTGCTCCTGTCAAAAAGTGAGACCTTCCACTCTTCCTCAAGACGCTGAATCTGCATACTTAGGGTAGGCTGGGTCACACCACAACTTTCCGCCGCTTTACCAAAATGACGAAATTTATCCACCGCCACGACATATTCCAATTGGGTAATTGTCATCTTTTTTTGGCCAAATATAAAAAAGAATGACCAATTGGATGGGATAAAATTTAAAAAAGCGCAAGCCCACGCCACTTAAACATTTATTTATTAGCACTTTACTTGATTTCTTAAGAAATACATATTTTTTCGACAGAAGGGAAGTGTTTTTGAGTCCGAACCTTTTTCGGTATTCGTGGAAGTTTCGAAAAACCGAATGATTTTGGGTAATGGGATTGAATGTTTAGGCGTTGAGTCGTTTTTAGACCGAACCTTTTTCGGTATTCGTGGAGGATTCGTAAGACCGGGACTTTTTGTGCAATGGGGTTAAGGTTTAGGCGTTGAGTCGTTTAGGTGTTTAGTCGTTTTTAGACCGAACTATTTTCGGTATTCGTATGGGTTGCGAGAAACCGAGAGTTTTTGTGCAATGGGATTGAATGTTTAG
>JAFIEY010000044.1 GCA_020832345.1 Cryomorphaceae bacterium
GTCTGCTCTAAAAAGTCCCTTTCTGCCAAAATCTTCCTTGTCGGTAGATTTTTGAATCCTCACTAACAGCTGGTTAGCTCCGGTTCAAAAATCCCCTCCGCGTCGATTTTGATTGAAATCATCCTTTTTAGAGTGGACTCAGTAATATAAACTGCATAACTGTTGACTCTGTCATGATGTCGAAAAACCATGAATTTCAATTTTACATTTTTTCTTATGGAAAAGATGAGGTTCCTGTACGAGCTATTATTGTTGATATGAAACATGACAATGTTGATTCCGGGCAAATGAGAAAAATGTATGTCGAAGAAACATTTTTTGTGAAGTAGGGGTAATGCTCCAAAGTGAAGCAGGAAACACGATGTTTGATTTCCACTTAAATACGAATACTTTGAAAACAGCCGGTTATTGATTGCTTTATTATTGAGTCTGCTCCATAAAGTCCCTTTCTGCCAAAATCTTCTTTGTCGGTAGATTTTTGAATCCTCACTAACAGATAGTTAGTTCCGGTTCAAAAACATCCTGCCCCTCGATTTTGATTGAAATCATCCTTTTTGAAATGGACTCAATCGTGAAAATGGTATTTTATTTTTATTCGACAAGTGTTAATTTTTCTTTTGTATATTTACACTTTAATTTTTCAAATTAAATGTGTTAACACCTTATCTGTAAATTCAAAGTGAATGTAAATAAAAGTTTAATTGTCGTTTTGCTGCTTTCCCTCTTTGGAGTTTCTATTTGGGGAACCAAAACTTATTTTGACAACTCCCAAACTTTTTTCTCATACACCCAAACAACTGAATCCAATTTACCGGAAATCAACCAGGGGCAACCATACCCTATGGGGAAAAGACAACTTCTCTTTGAGGAAAATAAAGGACAAATAAAGGACCAGTTTGGAAATCCCACACCGGATGTTTTATTCAGTGGGGAAAATAATGGTTTGACCTACTTTCTCAAGCGATCCGGGCTGAGCTTTCAATTACAAAAGCCACTCAATCCAAAAAATCCAACAACGGAGCCGGAGGATCCACACGAGTTTGTGCTGCCCGAACCCGATTCTCTAATTATCCATCGCGTTGATATTGAATGGTTGTCTGATAACCAGTCCTATGTGCAGACCGGAAAAGCTGTGCCCGGTGAAATATCCCATTATTACAATGTTGCTGAAGGAAACAATCCTGCCCTCAATGTCCGGAAATATTCGAGTATAACTTATAAGAGTGTTTGGAAAGGTATCGATTTTTATTGTTTTGGAAAAAACGGAAAATTCGAGAGCGATTGGTTGGTTCACAAACCCAAGGACTATAAGAAAATTCGGTTTCGGGTTAGTGGGGCTTCAGTTTCAGTGGACGAAGCAGGCTACTTGATATTGGAAACAGATATCGGTATCCTTAAAGAAGGCGCATTGCAAGTTTATCAAAACGCTTCTCAAATCCCCGCTACTTGGGTGGTAGATGGAGATGTTGTCTCTTTTGATATCCCCAATTACGACAAAAACATCCCCTTGCGCATCGATCCGCCATTGCAGGTTTGGGGCACCTATTACGGCGGTAGTGCCTCGGAGCAGGGCGCAGCCGTGGCGCTGGACTTGGGTGGAAATGCGCATGTTGTAGGTCGAACTTCTTCGGTGAATCAAATTTCTACCGTGGGCGCGCATCAGGATACTTTAGCGGGTATTTACGATGTCTTTTTGGCTAAATTTGATGAAGATGGTGTGCGACTTTGGGCGACTTATTTGGGCGGTAGCCAAATGGACTTTGGATTTGGATGCGATGTTGATTCTATGAGTTATGTCTATATCACCGGCCATGCTTTTTCAAATTCAGGAATTGCAACATTCGGTTCCTTTCAGCCCATTAACAACGGAGATGGAGATGCGTTTTTGGTGAAATTTACCCCAACCGGCATTCGGGAGTGGGGCACTTTTATTGGCGGAGCAGAATTGGAAATGGGACATTCTGTGGCCACCGATATCAACGGTGATGTTTTTGTTGCCGGACAAACATTATCGAGTACCAATATTTCCACTCCCTTAACATTTATGCCAACCTATGCCGGAGGAAGTGATGCCTTTTTGATGAAATTTGATGCCAATGGAAATCGCCTATGGGGAACATATTTCGGCGGTCCATCTACAGAAACAGGCTACAGTTGTACCTCAGATAATTTCGGGCAAGTATATCTCTCCGGTGAAGCCAGTTCGTTTACCGGAATTGCTTCCCCGGGTGCTCATCAAACTGCTTTTGGCGGCGGAATACGCGATGCCTTTCTGGCCAAATTTACCGCAACCGGACAAAGAATTTGGTCAACGTATTTGGGTGGAGCCAATAATGAAGTAGGGTGGACTTGCACAACCGTAGATTCCGGCGTGATTTATCTTGGGGGATCAACCAGCTCATCGCAGGGAATTTCGACTCCCGGTACGTACCAAACTTCTAATGCAGGTTCCAGTGATGGATTTTTAGCCAAATTTAGCAGCAACGGAACCCGACTTTGGGGCACCTATTACGGCGGGCCTCAAAACGATATTGGGTATGCATGCGCAATGGATTATACCGGAGAAATATTTTTGGGCGGAAGGACTTGGTCAACTACCGGTATTTCTACCCCAAATGGAAATCAACCTACCTTTGGCGGAGGAATAAACGATGGCTTTCTTGCGAAATTTGATGATACCGGAAATCTCGTTTGGGGCACGTATTACGGCGGCGGACAAGAGGACATCGTCAATGACGCAGCTGCCGACTATCGGGGAGGCGGGGTCATTGTGGGAAATACCAATTCATCCAATCAAATTGCCACCCCAAACGGCCACCAAACCGTTTTTGGCGGAGGCACCATGGACGCCTTGGTAGCTCGTTTTGGTCTCGATTGCTACCCACCGGATGTCATCTGTGTTTCGCGATTGCCATATTCCAATGAGGTGGATATCACTTTTATACCCAGTACGGATACCGGTGCGTTTTTCTATTTTCATATCTTAGAAGTCGATACATCCTTAACCGGGGACTTTTACATCATCGACACCATTCCAGAATTTGATCCCGAAACCTACCGGGCAACCATTCCACATAACCAGTCACTGTACCTGCAAATTCGTTCCGTTTCGGGCGATAGTTGCGTTTCCAATCCATCGGTCATTATCGGCACACTTGACCTAAATCTCGTGCCACGACCGATAAATAGTCCGCACAAGGACACCGCAGATTTGTCTTGGAACAATCCGAGACCCGGGAATCCCGCGAATATTTTGTATGTCATTGAGGGGGAATTCCCTACAGGTAGTGGGAACTGGATCGCTTTGGACTCAACAACGGCTTTGTCCATTCGCCAGAAAATTTACCACTGTGATATGGATGTGACTTTTCGAGTTACCTATCGTTCTTATAGCCAAGATTCTACCCAGTACTGCACCAATTATTCAAATCTGGTAAATGCGGTATTTTCCAATAAAATAAACAACGATACGATTGATATTAATTTTGTTACCATCAATACTTTGGGGCAGGCCGTAATTGATTTTGAACCTTCCCAAAAGGGAGATATTGTTGCCTATCTCGTCATGCATTTTAATACCAATACCGGCAATTGGGAGGTCATTGACACGGTTGGAGCAATGGCGGCATATACTTGGCAACAATCTTTGGCCGATGAACGGGTTGAAAGGTTTAAAGTCGTTTCTCTTGACAGTTGCGGAAATGCCAGTAGTGAACTTTTGGCTACAGCTCACAATACCATTTTATTGGAAAATACCCTAAATATTTGTAATAAGACGAACCTCCTTCGCTGGAATAGCTATCGGGATTGGGGCAGCAAGTTACAAGGCTATGAACTGCGCGTAGATATCGACGATTTGCAGGGAAATGTGGTCAACGATGTCCTGCTTTATTCAGGCACAGACACCACTTTTTTACACGATGAAAATCTTGGAGAAGCCAGATACTGTTATCGGGTAAAGGCCATTCACGCCGACAGCGTTTGGGAGAGTGAATCCCAGTCCGTATGTATAGATCCCAATCGAATGACGCCTTCAAAATTCCTCACCATTAGTAGAACAAGGATTCGTGGAGATGGCGTGGAAATGCTGGTGTATGTGGATACCAATTCCGGTGCAGATCAAGTTTTAATCGAAAGGGCAACTTCACGTCATGGAACCTACTTTGAGGTGGCCGTCGTTGCCAAGCCCAAAACCCGTCCCTTTTCGTTTGCCTATATCGACTACCTCGCACAACCCAACGATGGCGTTTATTTCTATCGCGCCATTACGCAAGACAGTTGCGGAAATGTTGACACCATATCCAATATCGTCAACAACATTCTAATCAATGTCGAATCTAAACCCAATGAGCAAAATTGGGTAAGTTGGAGCGCTTATGAAGATTTTGCGGGTGAATTAGATCGCTATGAATTGTATAGGGCCAACGGAAGTACCGGTTCATTTAGACTAATCGCCGATGATTTATCCCCAAATGACACCTTTTTTATAGATCAAACAGAAAAACTAAATAGTTACGACAACACCTTTTGTTACCGGGTGCAAGCCGTGGAGCGAAACAACCCCCATGATTTGCCCTCACTTTACCAGCCATTTAGAAGCAGGTCAAATGTGGCGTGTGTAACAAAACAGGCAAAATTAATGCTGCCCAATGCCTTTCGTCCCGGTTCGCCCATCGCCGGAAATCAATATTTTGGAATAGGGAATCGGCATTTAGATTTCGATCGCTTCTCCATGGTCATCATCGATAGGTGGGGTAAAGTTGTATTTGAAACCAAGGATCCCAATGTGTTTTGGGACGGCAATATAAACGGCAAATCTGCACCCATGGGCGTGTATTCCTACGTGGTGCATTACAGATCGGTGGGCGGAATGCCACTTGAGGAAAAAGGAACTGTGACCCTTATTCGATAATAATAATTACTCCAAGTCACATTTTGTTACCATTTCAAATTCGCCATCCGTCATTGAACTTTCCATTCCTGAACACCATCTTCCACCAACTCCCTTAGTAGTGTGTTTCATTGTATGACGGTAAACTTCAACACCATCTTCGTATTCGACAGTTTCACAAACACACGTGCGTTCACGAAAGCAGGAGGTAATGGTTAAAAGTATAATAGCGACCACAAAAATTCGATATAATTTCATTTGATAGATTTTTAAAATTTAGGACAAATGTAATAAAATTTTGGTTTTTTAAGATGAATAAAACTATGGGTAGTACTTCAATTTCTATCAGTATAACTTTCTCCCGCAAATCCTCCCTTTTCCAAATGAAAAGTAAAATACCCGGCCAATGTTACAGCGAAAAGAATCATCAGTGGTAAATCAGGGAAAACTTCATTCGGGCGAAGATATTCCCTAAGGTACATGGTGACGAAAAAAAGCATTACGCCGCCCAGATAAATCCAAATCTTGCGGTTTCTAGGGAAACGAAAAGCGAGGGCAATGCCAAACGCAACTTGAATTAGCCCCACTATCGCTGCGGAAAACATACCGCAAATTACCAGAGTAAATCCAAAATCGCGATTGATGAAAATGGCACCTAAACCAACGAGGATAAAGGGCAGGAGGACAACTATCCGGTTGCTTTTTGTCATGAATGCAAATTTGATGCGAATGGAAAACAGCGCTTTTAGGGAATCAAAAATACATCACAAAAAATCTTTTTCAATAAATAAAATCATTGTACATTTGCCGCCCGCTATGAGAAAGGAAAACCCACGCTGGCGAAATGCCTATCGTCTTAATTTTTATGGACTACGGGATGGCGAGCACCAACTTTCTATTCCCATAGCAAAAACGTTCTTTGCGAATTTCCCCGTTGATGATATTTTAGAAAGCCAACTTTCTGTGGATATTCATCTCACCAAAAACGACCGTCATTTGCGGTTGCTGATGCAGTTTCATGGTACGGTAAAAGTTGAATGTGATGTAAGTCTGGAAGATTTCTGGATGAATATCGATTTCAATACCGAATTAATTGTGAAGTTTGCCGAAGACAACAACTTTGAAGATTTTGACGTTTGGACCATCAACAGAACAGCCCATCACGTTGATCTGGCAGATTACTTTTACGAAACTGTTGTGGTAAATATGCCGGTAAAACGCGTCAACCCCGATGTTGTAAATGGAGAGAAGGATTCCCCGGTATATCGGGCCTATTTAGAGTATTTGGAACAGCAAGAAGCACAAGAACCAGAAGATACCCAGCCAGACGATGAACCCATTGATCCGCGCTGGCAAGCATTGAAACAATTGAAAAAAGATAAGTAACCATGGCACATCCCAAGCGCAAAATATCCAAAACGCGTCGCGATAAACGCAGAACCCACTACAAAATTGAGGCGCCTACTATCGCTGTTTGTCCTACCACCGGTGAGGCCCACCTGTGGCATCGGGCCTACTGGCACGAAGGAAAAATGTATTACAAAGGACGCGTAGTTGTTGATAAAACTGTCGAAGCTGAAGCTTAGACACATGTTTATAGACATTGAACAGAGAATCCCCGGTCTTATGACCTGCGGGATTTTTTGTGTTTGATGTGGAAAATCAACATTTAGTCCGCCGTTTCAATCCCGATATTTTTATTCAAATTAGTTTTGTTTGAAAAAGTACAAAAAGTCTAACTTTTATTTGGCCTAAATCTTTTCCAATTCCACATTTCTCCTTTTCTTTGCCTACTGACTTTGCCTTTTACCCGCAAACCCATTTACAGATGAACAGACCAAAAGCAGCTATTACCGCATTAGGTGGTTACGTGCCTGAATTCCGACTGACCAATCAGGTTTTGGAAACGATGATTGATACCTCGGATGAATGGATTACCACCCGAACCGGAATTAAGGAACGCCGAATTCTCAAAGGCGATGGCGCAGGATTGTCCATTATGATTCTGGAAGCGTTAAAGGATTTACAAGAAAAATCCGGTGTGGAATTGCACGATGTTGACGCCGTTATTGTTTCTACCGTGACGCCGGATATGCCTGTGGCCAGTACCGCTGCTTTTATCTGTCACAAAATAGGTGCGAAAAACGCTTTCGGCTTCGATTTACAGGCTGCTTGTTCGGGATTTGTTTTCGCGATGGGCACGGGAGCGTCCTACATCGAATCCGGTCGTTACAAAAAAGTCTTGGTCATTGGTGGGGATAAAATGTCCTCTATTATTGATTACACCGATCGCACAACTTGTGTTATTTTTGGAGATGGCTGTGGAGCTGTGCTGCTCGAACCAAATGAAGAAGGTCACGGGATTCAGGATTTTATTTTGCGAAGCGACGGAATTGGTCGTCCGTATCTGAAAATCAAAGCCGGCGGATCCATGTATCCACCAACTGCGGAAACGGTGGCCAACAACGAACACTTTGTTTACCAGGAAGGACAGGCAGTTTTCAAGTTCGCTGTGACCAATATGGCGGAGATTGCGGCCCAAATTATGGAGCGAAATAATCTCACCGCAGATACGGTAAACTGGCTCGTTCCACATCAAGCTAACAAAAGAATCATTGACGCCACCGCCAAGCGCATGGGCGTGAGTGATGAAAAGGTGATGCTTAATATTCACCGATATGGTAACACCACCAACGGAACACTTCCGCTCTGTCTGTGGGATTACCAAAATCAACTTAAGAAAGGAGATACGCTTATTTTCGCTGCATTTGGCGGAGGTTTTACTTGGGGATCTCTGTATCTCACCTGGGCGTATGATGCCAAATAATTTCTCATTACATTTGTACAACTAAATTTTAACCGTTATGGATATAAAAGAAATCCAAAATCTCATTCGCTTTGTCGCTAAAAGTGGTGCTTCAGAAGTGAAGTTAGAAACCGATGATTTTAAAATCACCATTCGGACGGGTTCTGATGAAGAGGTGAGAACCCAGTACGTTGCGCCGCAAATGATGCAGCCCGCACAACCTGTTCAGTCCGCACCTGCACCTGCAGCGCCCGCCGCACCTTCACCTGCACCAGCTGCGGGAGAATCAGCAGAAGCCGCCACGGGCAATGAGATCATCATCAAATCGCCGATGATTGGAACCATTTATCGTCGTCCTTCCCCCGATAAAGACGTTTTCGTTAAGGTCGGTGATGTGATCAAGCCCGGTGACGTGGTTTGTATTGTTGAAGCGATGAAATTATTCAACGAAATCGAAAGTGAGGTAAGTGGTAAAGTTGTAAAAGTGCTGTTTGACGACCAAAGTCCGGTTGAATACGATCAGCCACTTTTTGTGATAGAGCCCGCTTAATTTTGCTTCTGATCTCGAAAAACAACTGTTATGTTTAAGAAAATTCTCATAGCCAACCGCGGCGAAATCGCCATGCGCGTTATTCGTACTTGCCGGGAAATGGGCATCAAAACGGTTTCGGTTTACTCTACCGCCGACCGCGATAGCCTTCACGTAAGATTTGCGGATGAGGCCGTTTGTATCGGGCCGCCCAGCAGTACCGATTCATATTTAAAAATCCCCAATATCATCGCCGCTGCGGAAATCACCAATGCCGATGCCATTCATCCGGGATATGGATTCCTTTCTGAAAATGCGAGGTTCTCAAAAATATGTGCCGAACACGGCATTAAATTTATCGGTGCATCTCCAGAAATGATCGACCGAATGGGGGACAAGGCTACCGCCAAAGCCACTATGAAAAAAGCCGGTGTGCCTACCGTTCCGGGTTCCGAAGGCATTTTGAAAGATTTCGAGGATGCGAAAAAAACCGCAAAAAAAATTGGATACCCTGTAATGCTAAAGGCAACAGCCGGCGGGGGCGGGAAGGGAATGCGGGCCATTTGGAAGGAGGAAAACTTGCAAAAGGCCTGGGAAAGTGCTCGTCAGGAATCTAAAGCTGCCTTCGGAAACGATGGCATGTACATGGAAAAACTTATCGAAGAGCCTCGACATATAGAAATTCAAATTGTAGGTGACTCCACCGGTAAAGCATGTCATCTTTCTGAAAGAGATTGCTCCGTCCAGCGCCGGCACCAAAAGCTTACCGAAGAAACCCCATCGCCGTTTATGACCGATGAACTTCGCGAGAAAATGGGCGATGCCGCCGTGAAAGCTGCGGAATTTATTAAATATGAAGGCGCGGGAACCATCGAGTTTTTGGTGGATAAACACCGAAATTTTTACTTCATGGAAATGAATACCCGGATTCAGGTAGAACACCCCATCACGGAACAAGTTATCGACTATGACTTAATTCGGGAACAAATAAAGGTAGCTGCCGGTATCCCTATTTCCGGTCGGAATTATTATCCGAAATTACATTCCATCGAATGCCGTATCAATGCCGAAGATCCCTATAACGATTTTCGTCCAAGCCCAGGAAAAGTTACCACTTTTCACGCACCGGGCGGACATGGAGTTCGTCTCGACACCAACGTTTATGCGGGATATGTCATTCCTCCGTACTACGATTCGATGATTGCAAAATTGATTACCACCGCGCAAACGCGTGAAGAGGCCATTAATAAAATGAAACGTGCCCTTGATGAATTTGTCGTAGAAGGTGTGAAAACAACCATACCTTTTCACCGTCAATTGATGGATCACCCCGATTACGTGGAGGGTAATTATACGACGAAATTTATGGAGGATTTTAAAATGAAATAATTTCCTTTATCGTTTTGTGTGAAAATTTATGCGACCCGCCCCGATTGTTTTCAGGGTGGGTCGTTTAGTTTTTTAATAGTGACTGACTATAAAGGCCCGATTGCTGCGTTATGCTGGAATGTCCTGCTCTCGAACTTTCTAACACGGCTATTGAGTCAGCTCCAAAAAGTCCCTTTCTGCCAAAATCTTCCTTGTCAGTAGATTTTTGATTCCTCACTAACAACTAGTTAGCTGCGGTTCAAAAATCACATCCGCGTCGATTTTGATTGAAATCATCCTTTTTGGAGTGGACTCAGTTATTTAATTTATAGACGGTTACTAACGCGCCAGGGACGGAAGCGGTAGCCCACAAGCGCAAGCGCCCATACAGTGATGTGGGCGGCGGAGGCTGTGAGGTCACGAACAGACCCCGTACGCCCCAACACTGTGGGCGCGGCGATTGTGGCTATTAGCGGACGGCCCGGTGCCGCCCGGTTGAATGCTTTGCGATTGTCCGTAGGTTTAGTAGGCGGCAGGCGCCCAAAAAAAACGTAAGCTTTATTTGATATTGTGGATGCGAAGGTTGTTGTGGAAAATCACCGAACTACTTTGGGGTTGATCCCCCGATATTCTGCGGGCATCATTCCTATATCCGCGCCAAAATAGGTGGGGTCGCAATACACGTATTGTTTTCCGTCATATTCAATGATGGCCTCAAACTCATCTTGATTGGGCAAACGCACCGCCATGGTCATGTGCCCCGGATAGTGCAGTCCAATGGTTTCCAAACCCAATGTGACGCGGATAAAATAGTTGAGCAAAAAGGTGCGGTCTTCGCAATCTGCATAAGGGTAAAGTAAAACTTCTTCGGGAAGACAAAATTTCTCATATCCAAACTGTTCATCATCGGTTTGGTACGGAATGCTGTAAGTCACCATGCTGTGTAAAAACCTGACCTTTTCCGTCATGTTTGGGAATTTCCTTAAATATGGCGCCAAGATTTGTTGTACTTCTGAATCGAATCGGGGGTCAGCCGGTTCCGAAAAATAATACGCCAAATCCAACTGGGGTAGGGTTTGGTACATTCTGACTGAGGGGGCATTAAATGGTAATTCAATTTTGTACTTTTCGCCACGGTGTTCAAACGAAAACTCTCTGAATTTTTGACGATCGGGAACGGTAACTTTGGTGAGCTTATGCATACTCAATATCGATTGGGCATTCTCGTGCTGCTCGGAATAGGTGTATAATCTTGTCCGCTTTGAAGGTCGTAGCAAATAATACCGCTCATTGTCGAAAACGAAATAGGTTTTGGCATAAACGGTTTGGTCGAAAGGTAAGGCCAGGTGAAGCTCATCTTCGGCAAACATCAGACGTACATCAAATCCGGATTGAACCAAAACAAACCACAAAAAGGCTTCTTGTTGATATACATCCTTAATGGACGTTTCTGCTATTTTGTTGAGCATTTGAAAATATGCCCAATCATTGAGTTGAAAATTTTCGCGGAGATAGGCTGCATAGCCTAAAAATTCCGTGTGATCTTCAGCGGTGACATTTTTCCAATAGCTTGCAATGGCTTTTTGGTTAAAGGGCTTGGAAACCTTTGGCCATTTACTAACATCCGGATAATAAATCGCAGACTCAAAAAAGGTAGAGGCAATAAGGTTTAGTCCAGCTCCAAAATCTTCAGCTTCTTTGGGAGGCGGCGGAAAGGGTGGTTTTTTGGGGTCAATTGTTATTTCAGGCGGCGGTGTCTTGTCAATCGGGGGTTTATCGTCTTTGGTTCTACATGGAGGAGAAGGTGGTTTGGGATTTTCAAATGCATCGGGGGTTTTTAATAACTGGCGGTATTCCCATTCCTGCTGAAGCATGCGTTCAAAAGCGTGGTTTTGTCGCTCCCTCAAAGAATCCATTCCCGCTTGTTGTCGGCTTTGAAATTGCTTCATCCGTTCCTCTTGTTGTCGGCGAAACTCCTCCATTTGGGTTCGGTTTTGGGCGACCAAAGTGAGGGAAAACAGGGCGATACATAATGTGAATAATTGCTTCATTGGTTCAAAGTATTTTTGTAATCAGATGAAAATTGCGCGTCCTATCGTTGTGGCAAACCTCAAGTGCGGATTCTAGCAAAGTCTTCTTTCGACTGGTTTTTTACGCTTGAAACCCTAAATTTTCAGAGCTTTGTTTTGCGCATATTATCAAGCAGTAAATGTACCATTTTTTTTTGAAATTGTCCGGGGTGGTTTTTTATTGGTGGTGTAGTTTTGTCGCAACAATTTTGAGTCCACTCCAAAAAGGAAGATTTTTGCAGAAAGGGACTTTTTGGAACATACTCATTTTTTGAATCGGAGAAGAACCTCCTTTTTACAATGTGCTTTATGGCTTTTGGAAAATCTTTCTGTTTATGGGCCAATAGACAATCTGAAAAATATCAAATGAATACGCGAAGCATCAGTTCTCAATTCAGGTTTAGTCAAATAGGTTTAGTCTTTTTGTTTGTCCTTTTTAGCAAATTTTCAGTTGCGCAAATTTATCCGGTTCCCCCGAATAAAAAAAACTTAGCGGATACTGCCGCATATATGGAATCCATTCCTCCGGCTTTTGCGGAAGTACCGTATTTTACTTTTGGACAAGGAATTGGCATTCATTCGCCCGATAGTTTGTTCTCGTTTAATTTGAGATTTAGGATTCAAAATCGTGCGGGTTTCACTTTTGAAGATGAGGGTTTGTCAGAAATTGAAGCCCGAGTCAGGCGCTTGCGACTTCGTTTTGATGGTTTTGTTTGGAGTCCGAAAATATTTTATGTGGTTCAACTTTCCTTTACCCGTGGTGATATGGACTGGGAAAACACCTTTTTCCCCAATGTTGTTCGAGATGCGATGATTTTTTACCGACCGACGGAAAAGTTGCAATTGGGTTTTGGTCAGACCAAACTACCCGGCAATAGGCAGCGGGTTAACTCTTCGGGTGACTTGCAATTTGTTGACCGCAGTATTGTAAACGCGGGTTTAAATATCGACCGGGATTTTGGAATTCAAATGGCCTATACGGAAAATCTGTTTCGTGATTTTTATGCTGTGTTCCGGGGCGCAATTACTTCAGGCGAAGGGCGAAACATCATAGCAACCGGAACCGGACTGGCCTATACCGGTCGTATCGAGATTTTACCCATTGGCCTCTTCGAGCGATTTGGTGATTATTTTGAAGGCGATTTATTGCGCGAACAAAGACCCAAACTATCTGCGGGTTTTACCTATAGTTACAATGCACAAACCTTAAGGACCGGCGGACAAATTGGGCTACCGCTTTTTGCCCCTCGCGACATGACTACCTTGGGAACAGATTGGTTGCTCAAATACAACGGTTTTGCATTTGCCGCCGAATTATTGTATCGCCACAGTGAAGAACCCCTTACCACAAATGATATTGGTGAAATGCGGTATATCTATACTGGGCTGGGACAGAATTTCCAAGCGAGTTATATCTGGCCTTCTGATTATGAAGTTGCCCTGCGTTATAGCCAAATGCAACCCGAAGGCGTAATTTTGGACTTTGAACCAACAGTGCGCCAATACACCATTGGGTTAACCAAATACCTAAAAGGTCACCGACTCAAACTACAGACGGATTTTACATTTGAACAACGGGCCTTTGAAGTTTCCGGTGTGCCAAAGGATAATTTTCAGTGGCGGTTTCAAGTTGAATTAGGTATTTAGAAGGGATACCCCAAGGCAAAATTCACCATCAACCCATCCCGATACCAGGCGCGTTCCAAAGGATTAAAGTTTTGAATCACCCAGACATTATCATCAGAAGCGTGCAAGCGAATCGGTGTAGCAAAATCGAAGCGCAGCACAAAGAAATTTACGTCCACCCGAAGTCCAAAGCCCCCGCCCATGGCCAGTTGGTTAAACCAATCGTTGCTGAATGCGCCATTGGGGAGCGCGGGATTGTCGCGCAAAAGCCACACGTTACCCACATCTAAAAACCAGGCGCCTTTGAGTAGGGATACCAGCGGGAATCTGTATTCGAGGTTTGCTTCCAGTCGAATATCCCCCGATTGGTCAAAAAATGCACCAATACGTGTCGGATCGGGATTTATATAACCGCCAGGGCCTAATGACCGAATTCTAAAAGCGCGAACACTGTTTGGCCCACCCGCAAAATATTGCTTCACAAAGGGCAGACTTTGCGAGTTGCCATAAGCATATCCGTAGCCCGTAAAAATCCTTCCCACCAAATTCCTGTCCTTTCCCGCTTTGGCATTTAACCTTAGATCTAACTCACCCTTTACAAACTGCGCAAAAGGTAATCCGAGTAATTCCGGGTCGGCATTGAATATGGCATAACCACCGCCCAGAAGATTCCCCGAACTTTCGGCGTGCAGCATGAGAAATTTCCGGACGGATCTTTTGTTTTCACTAAGCTCGGAATAGGTAAACGAGTAACTAATCGCCGGAATAAATTGTCGTTCAAATGATCGTCTTAAAAATGGATTGGCATTGAGGACAGCTTCAAATTCTCCAGTTGTGCTGAGCAAATTACTGTACATGATGTCGAGCGCTTCAATATCGTGGGTGATCCGCGCTGATGATTGCCACAGATAGCCGTATCGGGCCGAGAAATTATTTAGGGTGTAAAACCCCGCACGACGTAAAAAATTGACCCCGGTACTGATTTTGGTTTTCGGCAAGTTGTAGCTGGCGTATTTTGAAAGTTTTGGACGAAACAATAATCGGGGAATGTCCAATTCGCCCATCACGCCAAATTCATAGGAATAGGCCCCGTCGAATCCGTCGCCCAATTGCGTTTCAAAGGAGAAATTGGTCGATAATCGAAAGGTTTCCCCACCTTTAAAAATATTTCGGTTTGTGTAGGTGAGCCTGGCTGCCGGACCAGCGAAATTATTAGATCGGGTGACCGCCTGAAGTTCAGCGCGAAAACTTCGCCTTGAAGCCGGAGACAGGTAAATGCCCAAATCCAAAAGTTGGGGATTACTATCATTTTGCGAAAATCTCAAATTCGCATGGGTATATGTACGCAGACTGTTGAGGTATCTGGAGGTTCTCCTTTGGTCGTGCAAGCGAAAGGTGGCTCCGGGTTCAAAAAGCACCAGGTTTCTCAAGTGTTTGGGGTAGAAAAAATCATCTCTATCAAAATAAATATCTCGGTATTTAACCGAAATGTTTCCGGTATCTGACTGCGAATAGTTGGTGAAAACATTTATTTGTCCAATTTGGTAAGGCACTTTTGCGCGTTCAGAAGTTTCCGGTTTTAGTCGCAAAAACAAATCAAAAGTCCGGGGATTATTATTATTCACCGTATCCATTTCAAAAATCAGGTGGTCGCTGTGGAAATAGTAAAACCCCTGCTCCCGCAACTCATCTTGTATGCGATTGGTTTCCACTTTCAATGCGGATAGTCGAAAAACATCTCCGGGTTTAATGGTTGTATTTTGCACGGCGACTTGCAGCATTTTTTGAAGGTTTTCATTTTCATCTGGAATATCGAGTGTGTAATTATTCAAACGATAGGGGGCGGAAGTCTGTATGCTAATGACCAATTTTTTGGTTTTTTTCCCCGTTCGCTTCAATTCAAAATGAATATCAGAAAAAAATAATCCATTATTTTCCAAGCGATTAACTAGGATGGTGCGAATTCGATCCAGGTTGACATCGGTGACATACACCGGTTTTTGTCCGTATCTTTTATTGAGATATTTCGTCAGCCAACGGCCTTTTTCAGCCTCGGTACGATACCGCGCCCACAGACCGGGTCGCATGCCCAAAAGCATTTCGTTGGGATTCGGTCGTACAGATTCTTCCATTTCGCCCATTACCGCTCGCCGGTGTTCGTAATCAGACGGTTGCCATTTCAGTTCGTACCCGTCGAGTAAGTCCTTTTCCTCGGGTACATACTTTAGGCTATTGCATCCCGAAAATAGCATCAGGAGGAAAAATAGGAGAGAAATGCGGTGAATCACCAACATACCATGTTTTCAATCAAAATATTAAAATCAATCATTGCAGGATCTTTGCGTCAAAGGAGTTTAATTTTGCATGAATATGGTCATCCAACCTCATAAATCAAACCAAACCCCGTTCGCGAATTTAGGTCAAAATTATTTGAAATCAACAACTTGTAAGAATGTCATCACTCCATCTAAAGCCAAAATCGTATTGGCAAAAGTAGGGAATCAACAGGATTAATTTTTAATAAGTCTTACAGAAACCCCATGGCTTTTGTTCATGACTTTTTTTATTTTGTTTTTTTGGGCGCCAATTCGCGCTTTCCGCTGTAGTCCTCGTCCAAAAACGCTGTGGACGCATCAGCCTGCAAGGAGCTCCTATCGTCGCTCTTGCAGGCTGGAGTCCACTAGCGTTTTGGCCTGTGGGCTACACGCTTCAATCGCGGGCGCGGTGTGACCATTTTGGAAAATATAAAGATTGAGTCCACTCTAAAAAGGATGATTTTAATCAAAATCGACGCGGTGGGGATTTTTGAACCGGAGCAAGTGAGGATTCAAAGATCTACTGACAAGGAAGATTTTGGCAGAAAGGGACTTTTTGGAGCAGACTCAAGATTTTTAAACCAAAAAAAATGATGGTAACTCGCTTTAAATCAACTCATTTTCTTGGTCGATTCAGATCAGAAACTTCTGGGAAATTTTATTATCTTGACTGAGATATGAGATGGCTGAATAAACATCCATAATAATTACCAAAAAGACTTTTGTGGTTTTTCTCTTTTCCCGTAGGTTTACAGTCCAAAATTTAATGTCATGAACGATGTGAAAATTCTCGGTGTTTGTGCATATCTGGCAAACCGGTTTAAACTCGATGTGCTGGGGGTTAGAATTGCATTTATTATTGGAATTGTATTCACCGCAGGTACTGCCTTGGTGATTTACTTGCTGATTTATTTATTAATTCCCAAAGACCAAAGAAGGCAATGGTGAAAATGAAAATACTCGTTACCGGTGCAAATGGCCTTTTGGGCAATGCTATTTTTAGACTTTTTGGCGACACTCACGAAATCGTCGGAACGGGTAGGGGCGATCGACGTCCTGGCGTTTTACCCAATATTCCCTATTTTTCCTGTGATTTGGAAAGTGAAGAATCTGTATCGGATTTGATGAATGAAGTCGCACCCGATGTTATCATTCACGGTGCCGCCATGACGCAGGTGGATCAGTGTGAGTTGAACCCGGAGGATTGTCATCGCGCCAATGTTACTGCCACAAAAAATTTAATTTCCAATTGTAAGTCTTCCGTTCGTTTTGTTTTTCTGTCCACCGACTTTGTTTTTGACGGCACCGAACCTCTTTATAAGGAAACGGATGTGCCGAATCCGGTTAGTGTTTACGGGAAATCTAAACTGGACGCGGAGGTTTTGGTGGCCAATTCCGGTCTGTCTTATGCAACTTTGCGAACCATGCTGGTTTATGGTTATGCGCCAGAACTTTCGCGAACCAATATTGTACTGTGGGTGAAATCTTCGTTGGAAGCAGGGAAAACCATTACTGTAGTAGATGACCAGTTTAGAACCCCAACCCTAGTTGATAATTTGGCAGAAGCCTGTCTCTTGGCAGCCAATTCAAAGGCTTGTGGTGTTTTTCATATTTCCTCCGAAACGTATTTGAGTATGTTTGACTTTGCCAATCAAGTAGCAGATTTGTGGGGATTGGACAAGGGGTTAATCAAGCGAATCGACACGCCTTCTTTAGGACAACCGGCGAAGCGCCCCCCGGCTACCGGGTTTTCCGTAGAAAAAGCTAAAGCAGATTTGGGATTTGTTCCCGTTTCCGTAGCGGATGGACTGGCCATGCTGAAATCGCGAATGGAGTTAGCGTAGTATGGTAAATGATTGTTGTGTATTTTTGGCCACTTAATGATAAATTAATGTTTTAGCTTTATGCAAAAATTTCTTTGGTCGCTCGTGATGTTGGTCGGATTTTCTCCGATTTATGCAGAGGATTTACAAGTTCAGTACAGGGTGTTGAACCCGTCCAAAGATATCAACAATGCGTCCATTGTGTTGGATGTTTCCGGAGGGCAATCCCCGTTTTCATTTTACTGGTCTGATCAGGCTACATCCACAACTTCTTCCCGCGCACGTGGGCTGACCGAGGGATTGACCTATACAGTGGTGGTAGAAGATGCCAGTGGGCAGTCGGTAGAACTGGTTGTCCCTATAAGGGCCGAATCCATGGCCGAAAAATTCAACGGAACATTCAAGCCATTGGTGGGTAAAATTGGTTCCGTTTTATTTTGGGATATGTTTGCCGCCTTAGGACTTCACGATCCCATTGTTTACGAAAAGGAAAAATTCTTATTTGCCCCGGGTTGGGATCCAGAAACCAAGGATGTTTTTTTCGTGGAAGAATGGTTGGTTTCGGATGGAAGTTCCATTCAAAAAGGTGATTCCATTGCGATAATTCAACAAAGTGGCGTGGGTTCGGTGTCTGTGATTGCGCCGGCAGAGGGAGTTCTTCGGCAAAATGTATCTGCCGGGGAAGCCATTTATGATCCCGAAAACCCCGAACACATCATTGCGACCAACGCACATCAGTTTGCGACTTTAATATTTCCCAGTCCTACGCCAATTACACATCCCAACGGAGATCCGGTGAAAAAGGGAATTCCATTCATCGTGGTTTGGCTCATTTTTGGCGCGGCATTTTTCACCCTTCGCATGGGCTTTATCAATATACGCGGGTTTCGTCATTCATTGGATTTGGCGCGGGGCAAATACGATGATCCGGACGCCCCCGGTCGCATCACGCATTTTCAAGCTCTCGCAACCGCAGTTTCTGCCACGGTGGGATTGGGGAATATTGCGGGCGTGGCCATTGCGGTTTCCCTCGGTGGTGCCGGCGCTACTTTTTGGATGATCTTGGCCGGATTGCTTGGTATGTCGTCGAAGTTTGTGGAGTGTACACTGGGCGTAAAATACCGTTTCATCAGTAAAGAAGGTCGAATTTTCGGCGGGCCGATGAACTATTTGCGATATGGTCTTGAGAAGAGAAATATGAAAGGCTTTGGAAAAGTTCTGGCCGGTTTCTTTGCCATTTTGGCCATTGGTGCTTCCTTTGGCGGTGGTAACATGTTTCAAGCCAATCAGTCATTTGATATTCTAGCCGGACAAATGCCCATTCTGGTTGGAAATCGTGTCCTTTACGGGGTGATTCTCGCCATCTTGGTGGGTACGGTAATCATTGGGGGAATTAATAGCATTGCGAAAGTTACCGGGAAGGTTGTGCCTTTTATGGCGGCGGTTTATATTCTGGGCGCATTGGTGGTTATTGGTTTAAACATCAGTAATATAGGCCCTGCATTTGAAGCCATTATCAGCGGGGCTTTTTCGCCTTCGGCCATCAAGGGTGGGTTTATCGGTGTCATGGTCGTCGGGTTTCAACGGGCGGCATTCTCCAATGAGGCCGGGGTCGGTTCAGCTGCAATTGCCCATAGCGCTGCCAAAACCAATCATCCGCCGTCTGAAGGCTTTGTTGCCCTCCTCGAACCTTTTATCGACACGGTAGTTGTTTGCACCCTGACTGCATTGGTGTTGATTTTTACCGGAAAACACGAAATCAGCGGGCTCTCCGGGGTGGAGTTAACTTCATCCGCCTTTGGCAGTGTCATTTCCTGGTTTCCTTATGTGTTGTCGGTGGCTGTTTTTCTTTTTGCCTTTTCCACCATGATATCCTGGTCGTACTACGGTATGCGTGCCTGGACCTATGTTTTTGGAAAGAGCAAGCGAACCGAATTTATTTATAAAATTGTCTTTTTACTGTTTGTGGTTTTAGGTGCTTCGGTAAGTTTAGGCGCTGTACTCGATTTCTCAGATATGATGATTTTGGCTATGTCATTCCCCAATATTATCGGCTTGTACATCATGTCGGGTGAAGTCAAAAAAGACCTTAACACATATTTAAGAGATTTAAAGGCAGGAAAATTATACATTAAAAAGTAATTTTTTCCTACTTTTGTCCTCATGTGGAGGAAGATTACAGATTGGTTCTATATGAGTCCGCGCGAAAGGCGAGGGGCTGCTGTGCTTTTTTTGCTGCTGGGTTTGGTGATTGGGATGAAATTATTCCTTCACACAAGGGATATGGCAGAGGGGGAGCGATGGCGTGCTGAGCTTTTATCGCAAATTAGTCTGAATGAAGACATTCCCGCCAATGAAAAAACTTCCACAGAAAATAAGAGTAATTCCACAACCCATATATCATCCTCCCGCTCAGTTGTTTTTTCCGAAGCTGGCAAGTTTGATCCCAACAAAGTAGAAAAGGCAAAACTTCAAGAAATGGGTTTGCCGGATTACGCAGCAAAAAATTGGATTCGTTATCTGGAAAAAGGTGGTGTTTTTTACAAGCCTGAAGATGTTCTGTATATATATGGTATGGATACGCTGTGGTGGGCATCCGCAAAAAAGCACATGTATTTTTCCGAACCGGAGAAATCCGAAATCCCAAAAATTGAAATTCCATCCTTTGATCCCAATTCGTTGGATTCATTATCTGCACTTAAAATAGGATTCTCACCCTGGCAATTTTCCCAATTAAAAACGTACCGGGAAAAGTTTGGGGGCATAACCCGGACTGAGGATTTGTTGTCGGTCCATGGAATGGACTTTTACCTGTATCGCCAAATTTCCCCGCATGTAAAAATTTCAAATTTAGAAAAATACATTGTGGACTTAAACCATGCGGATACCACAAAATTGAAGCGGGTACGGGGTATTGGATCATATTACGCCCGCGAAATCGTTTCAATGCGGGAGGTTTTGGGGAAAATAGCTTCCTTCGATCAATTGCTTGAAATTCACGGAATGGATAGTCTTCGTTGGGTGTCTATTTGCAGTCAGGTAAAACTCGACACCTCTGGAATTCAAAAAATTTCCATTAACCATGCTGATGTCAATGCCCTTGCGGCTTTGCCGTACGTAAATAAATCATTGGCAAAAGAAATAGTTGAATTTAGGGAGAACTTTCAGCCATTTGTTTCGGTTGATGAGATTGTTCAATTATCTTTGTTCCCCAAATCGAAACAACGGTTTATACTACCGTACTTAACTTTATGATATATGTCTGAAACACTTAGCTCTGCAGGAATGGATTTTTCCACCACAGAAACCCAAAAAATGATTGCTGAAACGGTTCGTGATTTTTGCGAACACAACATTCGTCCATACATAATGGAATGGGATGAAGCACAACATTTCCCCGTTGACGTAATGAAAAAACTCGGTGAACTTGGATTGCTGGGCGTTTTGGTACCCGAACAATACGGTGGTGCAGGGCTTGGTTACGACGAATACGTCACCGCGATTTCCGAACTCGGCAAGGTTGATCCGTCAATAGCTTTGTCTATGGCGGCGCATAATTCACTTTGTACGGGTCATATTATGCAGTTTGGCAACGATACCCAAAAACAAAAATATTTACCCAAGCTCGCAACCGGTGCATGGATTGGTGCGTGGGGATTGACAGAAGTAAATACCGGAAGTGATGCCGGGGGAATGCATACCACAGCTGTAAAGGACGGGGGTCACTGGATCATCAACGGTTCCAAAAACTTCATTACCCACGGCGTTTCCGGGGATGTAGCAGTTGTTATTGTGCGTACCGGAGAAAAGGGAGATTCTCACGGCATGACCGCTTTTGTCGTGGAAAAGGGCACACCGGGATTTAGCGGTGGTCGCAAGGAGAATAAGTTGGGCATGCGTGCCAGTGAAACCACCGAATTAATTTTTGAAAACTGCCGTGTGCCCCATGAAAATATGTTGGGAAATGAGGGTGATGGTTTTATTCAAGCCATGAAAGTTTTGGATGGAGGCCGGATTTCCATTGCGGCACTTTCACTAGGGGTCGCAAAAGGCGCTTACGAAGCCTCTATAAAATACGCCAAAGAACGCGAGCAGTTTGGTCAGCCCATTGCCAATTTTCAGGCCATTGGTTTTAAACTTGCCGATATGGCCACCCAAATTGAAGCTGCTGAATTATTGACATTTCAGGCAGCAGCCAGAAAAAATGCCGGACAAAAAGTGACCACCGAAGGTGCAATGGCCAAGCTTTACGCCAGTGAAGTATGTGTGCGTGTTGCCAATGAAGCCGTGCAAATTTTTGGCGGATATGGATTTACCAAAGACTTTCCGGTGGAGAAATTTTACCGCGATGCCAAGTTGTGTACCATCGGAGAAGGCACCTCAGAAATACAGCGCTTGGTCATTTCAAAGAACATTTTGAAATAGCAGATTTTTTTTAAAACTTAATTTGAGTAGATAAAAAAAGTTGGCTATATTTGCCGACCCAAAATAGCAACATATTTAATTGATATATAATGATTGTAGTTTCATTGAAAGAAGGCGAATCCATCGACCGTGCCCTCAAGCGTTATAAGCGTAAATACGACCGCATCGGTGTGGTTCGCAAATTGCGTTCAAACCAACACTTCACCAAGCCCAGTGTTACTCGGCGAATTGAAGTTTTGAAGGCAGCTTACATCCAGAAGAAAAACGATTCCGAGCAAGGATAGTTTTTTCTGAGATTGTTGGGACAAATTTATTAGTCCATCAGTATATCTTATTGTATATTGCGGAATGCTTAATTGTGTTCCGCAATATTTTTTATGGAAGAAAGTGTAATGCGTTTTATCCGCTACCTGAAATTGGAGCGGCGATATTCATCCCATTCCGTCAAAGCCTATCAAAATGACTTGACCACCTTTGTCTCCTTTATACAGGAGAACCACGAGGGTATTGGTTTGGAGGAAATACATCGTCATTTGATCCGGGACTGGATTATCGAACTTTATGACGAGGGTTTGGCAGCTCGCAGCATTTCCAGAAAGCTATCGGCGATTAAATCATTTTTTACATATTGTTGTGCCGAGGGTGTATTAGAAAACAACCCCGCGAGTCATTTGCGTACCCCAAAGGGGCAGAAGGATGTTATAAGTGTATTGTCGGAGCGGGAAATTGAAAAACTTTTTGCGCTGAAATTCCCGGACGATTTTGAGGGAGATCGCGACCGATTGATTTTGGAAGTACTATATGGATGTGGTTTGCGACGTGCCGAACTGATCGCTTTAAAGACGACAGACGTCCAGGGGAACTATATCAGTGTATTGGGAAAGCGCAACAAAATGCGGCAAGTTCCTCTTAACCCTACCTTAAAAAATCAAATTGAGAATTATTTAACCAAGCACGGTAAATTCTTGGATGACAGTGGTAGTGGACTTTTGTTCCAAACCAAGCGCCAAAAAAAAATGAATCCGAGGGTTGTGTATGAAATTGTTGTGAAGTACATTAGTCTCGTCTCAACGGTGACATACCGGGGACCGCATATCCTCCGCCACAGTATGGCTACACATCTGTTAAGTCGCGGTGCCGACATCAATGCCATCAAAGAAATATTGGGGCATTCTAGTTTGGCCGCAACACAGGTTTACACCCATATGTCGGTGGAAAAATTAAAAACCGTTTATAACCACGCCCATCCAAGGGGCAATTAAATCTGAACGTTATGGAAGTTAACTTGCAAAGTGTGAATTTTAATGCCGATGCTAAATTGGTGGATTTCATCCACAAGAAAATTGGCAAGCTTGAACAAGTGTTTGACCGCATTACCGCGGCAGACATTTATTTGAAGGTAGAGAATACTTCAGCTAAGGAAAATAAAATTGCTGAAATAAAAGTCAGTGTTCCCGGTTCGGAATACGTATGCAAAAAGCAGTGTTCCTCTTTTGAAGAGGCTGCTGATAGCAGTATAGATGTATTGCGCAGGCAATTGCGAAACCACAAGGAAAAGGTTAGGATCGCCTAATCCTTATTAACGATCATTTTTTTGAAACCACCCAATGCGGGTGGTTTTTTTTGTTTTTGGCAAACGATATATTTATGTTATTATATGGTTACTTTTCTGATTTTACGAAATTTTTTTAATAGGTCTGTGTCAAAGATTATCAAATATAAAAGTTGATTATGTATTTTAGTTTTTGTCATCAAATTTTGCCTTAGACTTGTTTACTAAATTGTTGTGATTTTAATACCATTTTATTACCCGGGAAAAAAATAAACGTTTTTAACTTTTAAATTATTGGTTTTGTGTGCTTTGAGTTATTTGTTTCGACTATATTTAACCCGTTGAATAATCAAAAAACTCAAACAATGAAGAAGATTTACAAAAGCACAACTCGGTCAATACGAAATTCCGCCGGTGTTGTTGCTGCCTGCCTCGGACTTTTCCTTGGCTTAAGTACAACCAATATGCACGCACAGTGTATTCGAACATCCGATTGGGGGACACTTACGGTGTCGGACCAAACAACAACGGCTACAAACATTAACACCTGTATTTATACAGATGAATATTCAGTAATTACTGTAAATGATCCGGGTCAATACGAGTTTGCCATTGTCGGAACGCCTACTTATTTGACGTTTACGGATGCTTCAAATGCAGTCATAGCACATGGTGCTAGTCCTTTGACAGTTTCTGTACCTGCAAACGGAGTTTACCGAGTTCATTATGCGGAGAATGCTGCATGTGGTTCCGTTGCCCTATGTCGCACTTCAACAGCTCAGTATATTGGGCCTTTGGCGCAAGCTTTAACGGCTGTAGTTGGTACGGGGACGTTGACTGGCGGAACAACTCAAAACGGCTCACCAATTTACCGTTCATCTACGACGAGTGGTTTCGACTATGCAATGAGCGTTCAATTGATGACACAAGCTGACCTGGCCGCTGCTGGTGTTTTTCCGGGTGTTGATATTACACAAATTGCGTATTTCAAGACCACAGTACATACAATGGCTGATCGCGATGCGACGTACAGAGTTTATGTAAAGAATTCTAATGAAAATGCCCTTGTGTCTGGAAGTCCTTTCTCTACATATATAGCAGGTTCAACATTGGTGTATGAGAATTTAGCCATGGATGATACCGATATTCCTAATACTGTTGGTTGGATGCCTTTACCATTCTCCGCTCCTTTTACTTATACAGGAGGTAGTATTGAAGTTGCGCTGGAATGGTCAGTAAACCCAGGTGCAACCAATAACAGATCTACTGGAGCTTTTCAGTGGGAGTATGGGGTAGTAACCAATGCTCAAGCCATTGGTTGGTCCAGTTCTGCAGCTCCTACACCAACAACTAATTTGACTACATCTACAAACTTTTTGTATAATTGTGAAGTTTCCTTCTTGCCAGCTGCGGGTACAGATTTAGGTATTTCAGAATTTGTTAATCCTGTTGCAGCATGTCCAGGTTCTACACCGGTTACTGTTGCCATAATTAATTCAGGAGGTGAAGCCATTACATCGGCTACCATTGGATGGACATTAAACGGAATTACGCAAACGCCAATTAGTTGGACTGGTAATTTGGCTGTTGCCGGAGATACCGCGCATGTAAACCTTGGGTCTTTCACTTCTGTTGCCGGTACAAATTACAGTATCGAAGCATTTTTAAGTGCCGTAGGTCCGGGAACCGACTCGACCACTTTAAATGATTCATTGGCAATGGCTTTCACCCCAGCGCTTAGTGGCACATATACTGTAAACGCGGCTGCACCTGTTAGTGCTACCAACTTTCAATCGTTGGTAGATGTTGCCAATACTTTAAATTCTGCGGGTATTTGTGGACCGGTCATATTTAACGTAGCGCCAAATAGCGGGCCATATATTGGTCGTGTTGAATTGTTGGAAATCATGGGTTCAAGCGCAACCAATACGATTACCATAAACGGAAATGGTAACTGGCTAACCAATGAAGCTACTGCAACAGATTTACGTGCGGCCTTAATGCTCGATGGAACAGATTACCTCACCATAGACAGTTTAAATATTGAAGCAACCGGTACATGGGCATGGGGTGTTCAGTTGATGAATGAAGCAGACCATAATACCATAAAGAACTGTAAAATTGAAGTTCCCATGACTTCTACTTCTACATTCTTTGCCAACGTGGTAATGAGTGGAAGTACAACGGGAGGAACAACTGCCGGGGCTTCTGGTAGCTTCAATACCTTTGAAAACAACCATCACATTGGAGGTTATTACTCCTTTACCATGATGGGTGAAAATGCAGCAAATCGCTCACAGGGCAACAAAATCCTAAACAGCGTATTGGAAGATATGGCTTTATACGGTATTTACTGTTCACAACAAGCAGGAACTGAGATTATCGGAAATGTACTCAACCAATCAACCCGTACAAATGGTAGTACCTTTTACGGAGTGTTTTTTACTGCGAGTGAACCTTCTGAAGTTTCCGGAAATCACATCTACGATATTGCAGCAAACTATTCAGCCACAATTTCTGCTTATCCTTTGTACTTTACCGGTTCGGGAGGAGCAAGTGCAGCCAGTCCGCTGAAAATTCACAACAATGCCATATACAACCTATATAATAATGGACTTCAGTATGGTATTTATCTGTTGGGTGTGACCAATAACGTTGAGTTATATCACAATACCGTGGCTTTGGAAAACTTGAACCAGACAGGAGCCAGTACGCTGGCTTGTTTGTACCACACAGGCGTTGCAACCAATGTTGATGTGAGAAACAACATTTTCCATATCAACAACAGCAACACCGGTACACAGTACAATATCTGGTTTAGTAATGCCAACCCCGGATTTAGCTCAAACAACAATGCGTTTTACAATTCTAATCCCAACGGAATTGTTGCACGTCGCGGTACAGTCAACAGCAATACGCTAGCCGACTGGCAAGCATCTAACGGTAATATTTATGATCAAAACTCGGTATTTGCCAATCCGGTATTTGCCAATCTTTCATCTGGTTTAATTGCCCCACTTTCCTCAGTTATTGATAACATTGGTACTCCTTTGGGTATAACCTCGGATATAAATGGCGCTCCCCGTTCAACGACTACGCCGGATCCGGGTGCTGTTGAATTTGCCGGTATTGCAGCTGATATAGCTTTAATTGATTGGGAAATTTTACGGGGCGGTTGCTTATCAAATAGCGATACCCTAGCGCTGACCATTCGCAATGTGATAGGACCTACTGTAAATCTTGCTACTAATAATGTTGTTGCAAACTGGCAAGTTACCGGTCCGGTAACTTCAAATGGCACCATTACTTTTAATTCAGGTACGCTTTCTCCTGACGCAACCCTAACAGGTTTTGGTCTCGGTGTAGATATGTCAGTTGCCGGTGTTTATACCATCAACGCTTGGTTAGATACTTCATCGGTGAACCTAGTCGGGATAAATGACACCATAAATGGAGGTCAGTTTGAAGTTCGGCCAATTATTAGCGTAACTCCTCAAACCGTTACTGTTGGCAATCCAAACGATACTATAGAGATTTCTGTAAATTCTCCGTTTATGCCCGGTGGTGGTGTATTTATTACTGAGATTTGCCATTTCCGTGGCTCCGCAACCGGTGCTATGGTTGGTGGTTGGCCTGCTTACCTTTTAGCCGATGACTATATCGAACTTACTGGTGTGCCAAACTCCGACATCTCAGGATATACCATTGAAATGTGGTCTGCCACTGCGCTCACCAACGCCTCTACCTTAGATCCCGGAACTATTCTGAGTCCTCAAGGTACTGCGGTAATTGCTACAGGTCAATTGGGTTCAAGTGTACCAAGTCCTGCAAATTATTATTACCATTCAGGATATACCGGAACCATGGGATCCACAACAGCTCAAGGATATGTCATTAAAGACCCTGGGGGAAATATTGTAGATGCCGTTATGTACGGTGGTATCACCTTTCCGCCTGCCGCAAATGTTTCTCCAGCAGATTGGACTGGGATTACCCCTTCCGTGGGAAGTGCCGGTAATAGGTTGGAGGGTGCATATACTAAGGATGCGACCAACTGGATTAACTCGGGAGTTTCACCTCAAGATCCAAACTTGGTCAATAATTTAGTAACCGTTCCTGTTCCCGGAAACTTAACCGGATTGGAGTGGAGTCACCAAGGTGTAGTTCTTGATACTGTAGCAGCCATTTATGTAGGTCCATGGTCAGTTCCAGGGACATATTATTACACAGCGACTTATCAATCGCCTTGTGGCCCACTGACTGATTCAGTTGAGGTTATTGTTGATTTTCCATACTGCTTTGAAATCGATAGCTTAATGGTTGATGCCGCTTGTGTTGAAGCAGAGGTTAGCTGGATTTCCGGGCCTTGGTCAAATTCCTCAACCATTGAATACGGTGTAGCAGGATTTACACCTGGAACAGGAACAACAGTTTTTGGTGCTAGCAGTCCGTATATGTTAACAGGGCTATCGTCTTCTACGACTTATGATGTTTATGTAACTGATACTTGTGCAGGATTTTTATCAACTGCTTTGGGTCATGACTCTACATTGAGTAGCGAGATTTCGAGTGAATATAACTTCGCGCCCACAACGAGCACAATCAGCGCTTGTGCAGGTTCACTTTCTGTCAATATTCCTGCCGGTGCTAATATCGATAGTATTGCAGTGGAATACGACTTTACTGCCGGAGGTGGTGCATGGATGAGTGAGCAATTAAGCTATTTGGTTTGTACAAGTCCCGGTGGAACCGCTGAGGCTTCAGTGACCCCGGGGCCGGGCGTTAGTTCGGCAGGAACTGCCACTTATACTCGCTCTGGTTTAACCATTGCCAATGGTGTTGCAGGAGGAGGTGCAATTAACTTCCAATTACACGCTTTCCGTTCGTGGGGAGGTGCAGGATGTGATAACATTTACAATGTTGTTGATGCCAATAGCTTCAAAGTAACTGTTTACACTACCGATTCAGTGTTTACCCAAATCGGTGAATCTGCACCCGCAATGACTAACTTTACCACACAAGAGCTACCCGTTGCCGTAGGTTTTTCTTATGTACACAACGGTTCAGGTGGCTATGACTTTGTAGCTGATACCGGCTCTGTGGGTAATCTATCATGGAATTTTGGTGATGGAAACTCTGCTATGGGCGACAGTGTTACCAATCAATATGCAAGTGAGGGCACCTACTCGGTTTTACTCATTGCAACCAACGATTGTGGTTCAGACACGGCCATGGTACAATTGGTATATACAAGTGTTGAGCATTTTGGTCTCAATACCATAGCGCTTTATCCCAATCCTTCAACCGGAGTATTTAGTTTAAGCCAATTGCCAATTGATGGAGGTAAACTCACTCTCGTGTTGAACGACATGCAGGGTAGAGGTGTAATGACCAAGGTATATGAGGAAGGTCTAAATAAGATTGAACTCAATATTGAACACCTTAGGGCAGGCACATATTACCTAACCATTTCTAATGGAGTGGGTCAGGTGGTTAAGCCGGTTATTTTGGTAAAATAAGCCATGAGTCCACGCTAAAAAGGATGATTTCAATCAAAATCTACCGACAAGGAAGATTTTGGCAGAAAGGGACTTTTTAGAGCAGACTCAGCCATGTAATAGCTCGATTAGATTTTCTTGTATTAGAAAACGCTCCGGGATTTAATCTCGGAGCGTTTTTTTTTGCCATGTTTTCTAATGATCATTTCAATATTTGTGGTAAGTATATGTGTGGGATTTATTAAATAAAGTAAAACTATTAATGAAACTGTTAGTATAGCGAACTAAAATATGTGATTTTTTTAATGCAAATCACTTTTAAACAATACACTAACATTCTTTTAAATTCTCAAAAATAAGGGATTTCAATTTGCTTTATTGGGTTTTGATTGACCTTTGTTTTGTAAAAATAGTGAATATAGCAAACTATATTTGGAGCAAACTAATCATAAAAATTTAATGATGAAGAACTACAAAAACACAGAAAAGAGATTTAGTCCAAATCGATGGTTATCCTTTGCCATAGCTTTAATGGTGGGACTATTCTCCCAATCGTCTTACGCCCAAATCGTTTTATCAACCGCCACAGGGACCAATTACACAGGAGCCAATGGAGTAGGTGGTGATGCAGCTGTCACTTTTGTGATAGAAAATACCAATAGTGACTCATATCTGTTAAATGATATTGATGTTTACTGGATAACAGGTAATGACAATGCCAACGTTGAACTTTGGGTGAGTAGTACGGATTTGTCCGGTTTGCCTAGTATTTCTACCCCTTCTTGGACTCAAATCACCACTGCTGGCCCTATTAGTGTGCCTTCCGATGGTTATTATCCCACATTTAATAATATTGGATATACCGTTCCGGGAAATACCACTTTGCGCTTTGCCGTTCGCTCTTCCAACGGTATTAGGTATAGTGGTGCAGCGGGTCCACCAGCACCCAGTACATTTACCCAATCTGGAATTTCACTGCACTCCGGTGATTACCAAATTGGTGGTCAAGATATTGGATACGGTGGCTCGTTTACAAACCCTTCCAATAACCCCAGATGGTTTACGGGAATTGTTCAATTATTTCCCACAACAGGAACAGATTTAGCCATTACAGAATTTATTGAGCCTGTGGCATCATGCCCCGGTTCATCTAATGTTTCGGTAGCCATCCGAAATGTGAGTGGAGATGATATTACTTCTGCAACCGTTGGCTGGTCATTAAACGGGGTTGCACAAGGAAGCACCAATTTCTCAGGTCTTTTAGAAACAGGAGATACCGCCCACGTTAACTTAGGCGGCTTTACTTCAGTTAGTAGTGTGACCTACGATATTGAGACATATTTAACCAGCGTAGGGCCTGGGAATGACGTAAACTCTTCAAACGATACGTTGGTATTTAATGATTATCAATCTGCTTTAGACGGCAACTTTACCATTGATCCGAACATTCCTTCGAGTGTTACTAATTTCCAAACTTTTTCAGATGCTATAAATGCATTGAATACTTTTGGTGTTTGTGGGCCGGTAGTCTTTACCGCCTCAGCAGATACCTTCAATGAACAAATTATTTTAGGAGATGTTGTCGGTTCCTCAGCCACAAATTCCATTACCTTTATTGGTTCAGGTGCCGGAAACACCGTATTGACATTTGAGCAAAATGTGAGTGATGATAGATTTACATGGCGATTTGAAGGTGCTAGTCATGTTACTGTTGACAGCATGAGTATTATTGCTGCAGATGGAGGTACCTACGGTTGGGCGCTTCATATCACAAGTGGAGCCAGTGATTTGACAATAAAGAATTGTAGTATTGAAACCAACGGTACTTCTACTTTGTATAATGGTATTGTTTTGTCCAATACTAATACCGGTTATACTACGCAATCAGCAGGGCATAGCAATATTTTTATTGAAAACAATGTAATTATTGGTGGATATACTAATATTCGCTTAAATGGAAGCTCAACTGATAAGTTGTCTAATGTTGTTATAACCAATAACACACTTTTAGAGACAAATTATTCGGGAATTTACCTGCTTCAGGTTGAGAATGTTGAGATAAATGACAACTATTTTGAATCGATGACAGGAAATACAACTGGAGCTGGAATTTGGTTTAGTAGCGTTGACAATTTCCAAATTTTGCGAAATGATATTTATGACCAAGGTCAGTACGGAATTTATTTCACCGCTTCTAACGGAACTTCTGCAAATCCTTCACTTATTGCTAATAACGCCATATCAGGTGTTGGAAACACTGGGAACTTTGGAGCTGCAATTCGCGTTGTAGGCAATTCTAATTTTGTTGACATCATTCATAATAGCTGTCTCTTAACCTCCGGTACAGGAAGAGTTTTCCAAATTACCGTTACCACACCGGATGACATTCGGGTTTTAAATAACTCATTTGTTCATACGGAATCTGACGGGTATGCTATGTATGTTTCCAACAATAGTGTCATTTCGGAAATCAACAACAACAATTACTTTAGTACGGGTTCAAATTTTGTTTACTACGATTCTGACCAAGCAAACCTGGCTGCATTACAAGCTGTAAATTCACCAGTGGGAAATGATGCGAATTCTGTTTCAGCTGACCCATTGTATATTGCTGTTGATAACCTAATGCCTTTAAATGGTGCGTTGGATGGAGCAGGTGTAACGTTTCCGGGTGTAACAACAGACAAAACCGGAGCAACAAGAGCAACGCCACCGGATATCGGTGCTTATGAATTTACCCCGGTAAATAATGATGTTGCACTTATTGAAGCAAATATCCTGGGCGGTGAATGTTTGTCATCAAATGATTCCATTGAAGTTCTTATTGTCAATACCGTTGGTTCAACCATCAATTTTGCCAACGACACAGTCATTGCCACCTGGGAGGTCACAGGTCCAAATAACTCAAATGGCACCGTGGTCTTTGGTTCAGGTACACTAGCAGAAGGTGATACGGCCATCGGATATGGTGTTGGTGTGGATTTGTTAATCCCCGGAATTTATACCTATGATGTTTATATAAGCATCAATGCGGTAAATGAAAGTGGAGCAAATGATACTTTAACCGGACAAATGTTCGAACGAAGAGATGTATTTGAAGTTTCTCCAACCTCAGTTACTGTAACCAATAATATGGATTCGGTTGAGATTTCTGCAAGCTCTCCTTTTCTTCCAGGCGGAGATGTATTTATTACTGAAATATGTCATTTTAAAACTGGAAATGGAGCTCCTGCGGCTGGATGGCCTTCTTACTTAGCTGCTGATGATTATATCGAAGTAACAGGTGTTCCAAATTCAGATATTTCCGGGTTTACAATTGAAATGTGGTCAGCTACAGGTCTAACTAACGCCTCTGTTTTAAGTCCGGGTACAGTATTAAGTCCTCAAGGAACAGCTGTAATTGCAACTGGGCAACTTGGTTCAAGTGTGCCAAGTCCAGCAAACTTTTATTACCATTCTGGATATACCGGGACAATGGGTTCAACCACAGCTCAGGGATATGTTATTAAAGATCCTAATGGGGTAATTGTTGATGCAGTAATTTACGGAAATATTTCCTTTCCGGCTGCTTCTGGTGTCACTGCAGCTGATTGGAGTGGAACAACGCCAGCTTTGTCTAGTTCAGGTAACCGTTTAGAAGGCGCTTATACGAAAGATGCTACCAACTGGACCAATTCAGGAACAGGCGGAAACAATAACGGTCAAGATCCAAATGTTGTCAACCAAAATGTAAATGTTCCTTCACCAGCTCCTTTAACTGGATTTGAATGGAGTCATCAAGGAACTCTTGTTGATACTGTTGTAACGATTAAAGTAGGCCCTTGGACTGTACCAGGAACTTATTATTACGTAGCCTCCTTACAATCACCTTGTGGTGTTTTAACAGATTCAGTAGAAATCATAGTTGATTTCCCATTCTGCTTTGGAGCGGATAGTATCATGGTTTCCGATGGTTGTGAAGAAGTTGATGTTACATGGATTGAGGATACACAATCGGTTTCCAGTGATATTGAATATGGCCCAGCTGGTTTTACGCCCGGCACCGGAACCGTTGTTTCTGGTGTGTCCAGTCCGGCGACTATTACCGGTCTTAATCCAGCGACAGACTATGAATTATACATGATTGATTCTTGTTCAGGTGCTGGTATTGGGATGTCTGATGCCGTGCCATTCACTACGGATGTTGCACCGGTTGCCGGCCCTATAGACTTTGTAAATGCGGGTAGTGGATTGTTTGAATTTACAACGGATTCAACTTCTTTTGGTGATTTAACATGGGATTTTGGAGATGGTAATTCAGCAACAGGAGATAGTGTTTCAAACCAATACGCTGTTGGAGGAACCTATACGGTTATGCTTATTGCATCCAATAGCTGTGGTGCCGATACGACCACCATTCAAGTGACTTTTACTAGTATTGAGAAATACGGAGTACAAGCTATTTCCATGTACCCTAATCCAACCACTGGTGTGTTTACCTTAAATCAATTGCCAACTGATGGCGGTGAGGTAACCTTGATTTTGAACGATATTCAGGGTCGAACCGTCATGACAAAAGGTTATGATGAAGGTTTAGAAACCATTGAGGTTAGTATTGAGAACTTACCAGCAGGAACGTATTATTTGAACATTTCCAATAAGAAAGGAAATGTGGTTAGACCGGTTATTTTGGTTAAATAATGCGCCTTTTCAATTAATTTACAACTGTTTTTTCATGTTGTTGATGTTAAAGCCGCCCCATTTATGGGGCGGTTTTTTTTTGCAAAACTCACACTTTAAAAACCAAATACGTTCTTAATGTAACTAAATTTTTTGAAATGACGCCTACATCTATTCAAAAGTTCTTTTTGACCGGGATATTCTTTTTCTTGATGAATAACAATCTGTTAGCCCAATGTTTGTTTGCAGATTCTGTTCAAGGTGGCTCTTTATCTGCCATCAATACGCAGCCTCTGGATTTACACACTTGTATGCCTGCCGGCCAATTTTCCTCTTTGCAAATTACAGCCCCTGGCATGTATTATTTTTCGGCCAATATTCCCACAGATTATATAACGGTGACTGATATGAACAACTCCGTTATTCATTACGGACGGTCGCCTTTGGCCGTGCCTATAACAGCAGCCGGAGCTTATCGAATGCATTTGTCGGCCAACAGACAATGCCAAATAGATTCAACCTGTCGCCTGGTGCGGGGAGAATATCTTGGTACATTGACGGATTCCTCAAAAATAGCACAAATTGGATTTGGAACTCCGGCCACCAACTCTGTTGCATTTGTGCCTACATACCGGGTAAATGCGTCACATATTGTTAGATATAATCGGGGATTTACGGTTTTTACGCAACATGAATTGCAGGTGGCAGGTATTTCCCATGGCGCGGAAATCACAGAATTATTTTTTGAAAAAACGCCCACAGGAGGAACCATACCGGGAAAGGATTACGCCATTCGCTTATGGATGCGCCATGGAAATATGTCTTTACCCCTAGGGACGAATTCCTGGGCAAATTTATTGGCTAATTCAACCCAGGTAATGAATGCAAGCAGTTGGAACATTACCGAAACCGACCGCTGGGTTCGATATTCACTAGACACACCCTTCCTTTATCAAGGCGGTAATTTAGAAATGGCTTTTGAAAATGAAATAAGTGGCGCGGCACCTTTTATGACTGGGGCTCTGCAATGGGTTCATGATACTATTTATGGAACGGATTACGTCATTGGCAGCATTAGTACTTCAAATACGTTTAATGATAATCTAGGTAGTGCCATTTCCTTTACCCAAAGACCCAATACCAGATTTCAATATGTAAACACCAAGGAAACGGATGCGGCTTTATTGGGTTTTGTTTCGCCCGGATCAACCTGCGCCTCACAAGCTGAAGTCATCGTTTCATTGGGAAATACAGGATCACAACCTATTGATAGTGTTTTTGTTTCCTGGACACTAAACGGTAATCCCCAATCCGGAACTGCTTATTTGGGCTTTCTGGGTGTGGGGGATACGGCCCATTTACATTTAGGTTCATTTCCCGTAGTCTCCGGGGCGCCATACGATATTGTAGCATTTATTACGGGCGTGGGCGCCGGAGTGGACACCACCTTTAGCAACGATACCATTCAGCTTAATGGATTTACTTCCGCCATGTCCGGAATCTACACCATAAATCCTTTGCTCCCGGCATCTCCTTCAAACTTTCAAAGTATCGATAGCGCCATAAACACTTTGGTTGCCCATGGTGTTTGCGGTCCAACCATTTTGCATATTGCGCCCGGACAGTACAATCAGCAAGTTGTTGTCCCCGATATTTCCGGAGCCTCGAGCATCAACACCATAACTTTTAAGGGCGCAGGACAATCGAGTGTTATATGGTTTACACCCACAATCACCGATCAAAGACATGTGATTCGATTGGATGGCGCTTCGCATATTATTCTGGATAGCCTCACCATAAAGACAGATACCCTCGCTACTTTCGGTTGGGCGGTTCACCTGACCAATGGTGCGCATGATATCGTTGTCAAACAATGTACCCTAGATGTTCGATATCATATCGCTAATATAAATTTTAGAGGGGTAGTGGTCAACGGGAATGGTCAGTTTACTGGTACCGGAGCATCGGGTTTTAAAAACCTTTGGTTTGAGGATAATTATTTTTTGGGCGGATTTGGGGTTCAGGTTTCTGGCCTTTCCGTTGGTACTGATGGGCCTGCCGACAATTTGACTTTTCAGAATAATATTTTTAGCGATTTGAAGGCAAGTGGGATTCAAATTTCTCAAGCTAGAAATGTTTTGATCAAAGGGAATATAATGAGTGCCCCAAACGGGATGGCTAGTTCAGGTAATGGCATCAATTTAATACAAACCTTACAATACCAGATAATTGGAAACGAGATTTACGAGTTTGGCCAAACTGGGATAAACATTGGTCAGCACCCTGCCGGTGTACCCCCTCAAAATGCGCTTATTGCCAATAATGCCATCTCAGGAATTCGCGGTACAGGTACGATTGCAGGAGGGATTTTGATATTTGGCGCTTCCGCCTCATACATAGATATTGTTCACAATAGTGTTTTGATAGAAACGGGAACAGGAGCAGCTTTGCGCGTAAATTCGACCGCCTCACAAAGTATTAGAATTTTGAACAATTCCTTTGTTCATACAGGTGGCGGACATGCCATGCATATCAATAACACAGTTTCTGTTTTGTCATGTGACCACAATCTTTACTTTACCGGAAACACACCATTTGTGTTTTACAATGGATCCAATAGAACCACTTTGGCCGCTTTACAAAGTGTAAACACACCTTTTGGAAACGATATCAATTCTATCTCCGGTAATCCACTCTATTTAAGCAACACATTTTTATATCCACAAAATCCAGTTATGAGTAACGCGGCAATGGTGTTTCCCGGTGTAGATGTTGATATTACCGAGACCACCCGCGCCAACCCACCGGATATTGGCGCTTATGAATTTGCGCCTATATCCGGAGACATACAATTGATGGCAGGTGGCAGGGTCGATCATATTTGCTATACTTCCTCAGACTCCCTATTTGCCACTTTGGTAAATATTACCGGATTACCTTTAAACCTTGTCACCAATCCTATATCGGTACATTGGAATATTACAGGTCCGGTCAACGCAAACGGCACTCTCGTTTTTAGTTCCGGAACTTTTGCTGTGGAAGATACCCTTACGGCCTTTTTTGTCGGGGTTGACTTTTCCGTATTGGGAGACTACACTTTGGATATGTATATCGATAGCAATGCCTTTAATAATGCAACTTCCAACGATACCCTAAATTCAATTTTAATAAAAACTTTCCCAGATCTTTGGGTTCAACCAAAAACCATTTATATTGATAACCCTGTGGACACGGCCATGATTTCAGCCAACTCCAGATTTTTTCCAGTTCCCCAAATTTATATTTCAGAAATAGTGCAACAGCGGAGTAGTGCCAATGGTTTTCCCGTTGGAGGGTGGCCATCCTATTTATTGGCCAATAACTATATCGAAATTACCGGTCCTCCAAATGCAGATATTTCCGGAATTTTATTGGAACAGTGGAATGCCGTTGAAATGTTGGGATCATATAGATTTCCCAGGGGCACTATTTTAAGTCCTGAAGGAACTGCGATAATTGCTGTAGGAGGAGTGAATTTTAGTGTTGAGCAAACGGATAAATACTATTACCACGGCAACGGAGATTTTGCTTTTTTATTTACCGGTGGTGCAGTGTCCGGTCGAATTCTAAAAGCGCCAAACGATTCCATTATAGATGCAGTATGGTATGGAATGCTCAACTTTCCCGCAGCAGCCGGGGTTTCATCTGCTGATTGGTCGGGTACCATTCCATCAACTTTTAATGTTGGGGTAAAATTAGACGGATCTTATACCAAGACCGCTTTGAATTGGTCGGAAATGAGTGCGACAAATCCGGCTACTCCAAATATACTCAATGTGGGAATTGTAAATCCTCCACAATACCCTGCCTTACCCACGCTTACATGGTTACTCGACGGGGCCTTTCACGACGATCATCCGGTAACTCATGTCGGGCCATTTTCAGCGCCTGGAACGTATTTGGCAACCGTTTCTATTCCTACACCCTGTGGAGTTAGGTACGACACCGTCACCATTATTGTGGACTTCTTGTATTGCGAAGCGCCGGATAGCATTTTGGTGATTCCGGCTTGTTCTACCGCAACAGTTTCCTGGATCAGTGCGGGTAATGCCTATGATCACGATGTGGAATATGGCCCTGCGGGTTTTGTGCCGGGTAGTGGAACGCGAATAACAAATGTAACTTCACCTACGGTTTTGACCGGACTTTCACCGGGTCAGGTTTATGATGTGTATGTTACTGATCATTGCGAAGGTTATTTTGCGGCGATTTTGCACTACGACAGCACGTATGCGCCGGCCATACAGAGTTTTAGAAATGTCAATGCCGATACGAGCACCCTGAGCAGTTGCGCGGGAACATTGTCGGTAAATATTCCCATGGGTGCAACCATTGACAGTGTTTCTTTGGAATATAGCATTACAGCCGGAACAGGGATGTACATTAGTGGATCTTTATCATATTTAAGATGTGTAAGTTCCGGAGGAAATGCTGAGCCGCAGATTTATTGGGGGTCGCCGACCAATCACCCCGGTACGGGAATTTATAAGCGGTCTGGACTGAACATTGCCAATAACGTTTCCGGTGGCGGGTTGATAGATTTTGAATTACATAACTTCAGGAATGAATTTAGTTCCGGTTGCATTTCCGGGGCAAGTGATGTAGATCCTAATAGTTTTTCGGTGACCATATTCACCACAGACACCGTTTATCACGCAGACTCGATTACTGCAGCCCCGGTTTCTTTCACCACTGACGATTTTCCCAATGCGGGGATTCCGACCTTTCAACACAACGGTTCGGGTGGGTATTCATTTCAAACCACACAATATCAAGGTTCAATTCGTTGGAACTTCGGAGATGGAAATAATGGTATTGGCGATAGTGTTTTTCATCAATATCAAGTGGAAGGAAACTATACGGTTATAATAATTGCCGAAAACAGTTGTGGTTCGGATACGGCAATTCTTCCCATTGCCTATGTATCCGTTGAATCTTATAATTTTGATAATATATCCGTATTCCCGAATCCCTCTATAGGTGTTATAACAATAGAGTCTCTGCCAACAATGGTTGGAGAAATCACCTTTCAGTTGAACGATGTTCAGGGACGAACAGTGTTTACGAAGATTTATTCTGAGCTGATGGATAGGGTAGAAATCAATATTGAGTCATTGCGTGCCGGTACATACTTTCTAAAAATCTCCAACAACGCCGGACAAAGTATAAGGCCGATAATATTAATAAGGTAATGGGTGAGTCTGCTCCAAAAAGTTACTTTCTGCCAAAATCTTCCTTGTCGGTTGACGAACAGATAGCTATCTTCTGTTCAAAAAAATTCCCTCGATTTTGGTTGAAATCATCCTTTTTGGAGTGGATTCAATGATTAAAAAGCATCAACACATAAACCTCGTTACATACTATTTCTACATAAATTAGCTTTTACTAGATTTATTTTTGTAAAAAACAAAAGGTTAAACTATTTTACGCTTACATTTTGATATGATGTTTATTAGCTTCAAATAAGCTTTGTGTTGGGTTATTTTTTTAATTAATTCTTACATTTAATAATATGCGCAACAGTTGGTTTTGTCACCCAACATCCAAAATATACGATTTAAAAATTAATTTATTGTTTTAATAATACGCATCATTTACGGTTTACGTATGATTCTATTATATGATATTATTTTATTGTTAAATTATTAAAAACAGTGTATTTTATAATATTTATAAAACTTATTGGATATTGAATCTAATTGGATTTAATTGATTATTTTTTTTGTAAACGTTATTAAAAGATGATGAAGTAAACTATATTTACGAATCGACAATTTAAAAAAACTAGTTATGATGAAAGTTTACAAAAAAGTAAAACATCCATTAAGGTTATTTAACGGATGGATTATCGCTTCAGCGATTTTGATTTTAGGTTTGACGAGTACGTCAATATCCGCTCAGTGTATTCGAACCGCTTCATGGGGGGCGCTTACGGTGTCAGACCAAACAACAACGGTTACGAATATTAACACTTGTATTTTTACGGATGAATATTCAAATATTACAGTAAATGACCCGGGTCAGTATGAGTTTGCTATTACAGGTGCAGCAACATACCTTACCGTTACAGACGCGAGTAATACCGTAATCGATCACGGCCCCAGTCCCTTAACTGTAAGTATTGTCACCACGGGCGCATACCGTTTACATTATGCTGAGGATGCGACTTATGCATCGGCTTCAACCTGCCGCACGTCCACCGCTCAATATATAGGGCCTTTGGGTGGCGGAACAATTTCTGTGCAGGTTGGCTTTGGTACGACGATTTCAGGTATTACCCAATATGTGCCAGCTTATCGGTTTAGTGCCGCCTCTGGAAATAGATATAACAGGGCATTTGCCATTTATGAGGAGGCGGAATTGATTTCAGCGGGTCTTACACCTGGTGCAACTATTTCCAGCATGTCGTTTAATAAGGATGTTGGTGGAACAACAGCAGGAAATGATTTGGAAATGAAGATATGGATTCGCACTGGAACTCTTTCAGCTCCATTATCCGCAACACCTTGGGCAACCCTTACTGCGGGTTCTACTTTAGTATTGGATGCTAATAATATTACCTTTACGAATACCGACGATTGGGTGGAATTTGAATTTGACACGCCGTTTAATTATACTGGAGGCACACTTGAAGTCGCATTCGAGAATGAATTAAATGGCACCTCCCCTTACGGTACGGATGCGTGGAAATGGATTTATGACCCGACTTTGAGCTATTTTCATTGTTTGGGTAATGTTTCTACCTTGAGTACTTTTTCAACGGCCAATTTAAATACCAGTGCCTCATATACTTTTAGACCAAATACACGTTTTGAAATTACCGCACCTACAGGTACTGATTTAGCGCTTTCGGAATTTATCGAACCGCTAGCTTCCTGCCCCGGCTCCACGGATGTTATTGTCGCCATTCTCAACGCCGGTAGTGAAGACGTGGATACTGCCACTATTGGTTGGACACTTAATGGCGTTGCGCAAACTTCGGTTACTTGGACTGGTAATATAGGCACTGGCGATACAGCTCACGTCAATCTCGGAAGTTTTGCTTCTGTTGCCAGCACGCTTTACAATATTGAAGCTTATATACAAAATGTTGGGCCGGGTTTAGATACCAACACTTCTAACGATTCCATTGCTATGCCATATCAGCCAGCCTTGGATGGAAACTTTACCATTGATCCCAACATTGCAGCTTCGGGAACTAATTTCCAAACTTTTGAAGATGCGGTAGATGCGCTCAACACATTTGGTGTATGCGGGCCGGTTGTGTTTGAAGCTGTAGCCGATACCTTTAATGAGCAAGTTATTTTAGGTGAAGTTGCTGGAGGTTCAGCAACCAATACCATTACATTTAAAGGTGCAGGCGCGAACAATACAGTGTTGACCTTTGCTCAAAATCTTAGTGATGATAGATATACTTGGCGATTTGATGGTTCATCTTATGTGATCATTGATAGTATGAGCATCGTTGCTCAAGAAAGTGGAATCTACGGATGGACGATGCACCTCACAAATGGTGCGCACGATATTACAGTGAAAAATTGTAGTATTGTTACACATGCTTCAAGTACATCCACATTTTTTAATGGTGTAATTGCTTCCGGAACAAATACCGGTTATACTGCAACATCTGGCGGATTTTCAAATTATGTGTTTGATAATAATGTGTTTATAGGTGGGTACAACGCCATTCGATTAAATGGTTTGGCTGCTGATAGGGTTTCTAATTTACAGTTTACCAACAACAGATTAGAGGATATTCGATGGGCAGGTTTGTATATTACGCAAGGGGAAGACATCACGGTTGATGGAAATTATTTTATTGGTCAAACAGGCATTACCACAGGAGGAGGTATTTACTTACTCAACATAAATGGGTATGAAATTACCAATAATGAAGTTTACGACCAAGGTCAATACGGAATTTATTTGTCAAACTGTGCGGGAACTTCTGCAGATAGAGCCTTGGTAGCTAATAATGCAGTTTCCGGTATTGGAAATACAGGAACGCTGGGTTCTTCAATTCGGCTTTTGGGGAGTTCTCACTTTGTGGATATTATAAATAACAGTTGTTTGATAAGCTCTGGTCCCGGAAGAACGTTTCAAATATCTGTCGTTACACCCAACAACCTTAGATTGTTAAACAATACATTCGTACATACAGAGTCCACGGGATATGCTATGTACATCAACAATGGTAGTATCTTTGATCAAATCGACTACAACAACTACTTCAGTCCGGGATCAAACTTTGTGTATTACGGTGCTAATCGTGCGGATCTCGCCGCGCTTCAGGCAGTTGGCACACCAACAGGTAACGATGCCAATTCTGTGGAGGCAGATCCATTGTACGTGGCCGATAACTTTTTGATGCCACTTAGTGGGGCATTAAGTGGTGCAGGAACAGCGTTTGCCAGTGTTAATACCGACATTACTGGAGCAACCCGCGCCACACCACCGGATATTGGTGCGTATGAGTTTGTGCCGGTTAATGCTGATGTAGCTCTATTAGATGCTCGTCTAATTGACGGTGAATGTCTTTCTTCCAACGATACCATTGAAGTGAGCATTGTAAATACCCTTGGCTCAACAATCAACTTCGCTACGGATTCGATTGTTGCCACTTGGGATGTAGTTGGCCCTAATAATTCCAACGGAACAGTGGTCTTTAACAGTGGAACCCTTGCAGAAGGCGATACTGCCACAGCTATTTCACTTGGTGTTGACTTATCCGTACCCGGAATTTACACTTTTAATGTGTATATTGATACCAATGCAATAAATGAAAGTGCGGTAAATGACACGCTCTCGGGAATGATGCATGAGCGCCGTCCAGTTTTTACCGTTTCTCCGTCATCTGTGACAGTTTCCAATAACCAAGATTCGGTAGAAGTTTCTGCCCGCTCTCCATTTATGCCGGG
>JAFIEY010000047.1 GCA_020832345.1 Cryomorphaceae bacterium
AAATCCCCTCCGCGTCGATTTTGATTGAAATCATCCTTTTTAGAGTGGACTCAACATATTTAAATTAGATGCTAAAAATACGAATTTTGTTGTATTTTGCGGTGTCAAAAGCTGACCGCAGCGAGGCGGGTTTCGCTTGAACAGCACCTACCCAAAAGTGGCGGTTCAGTGGTTAAATCAAGCTTTGTGCTTCTATCAAAGTTGCTGCTTTGTTGACAGTGAAGTGCTTCGAAATCGCCACCTTCGGGTAGCTGCAAAACGTTGGCGGTCATTGTAGGGAGACACCCAAAACAAAATAGATTTAATCAGAATGAAAAGAAAGTATTGGATATTATCACCAAATGTAATGAATGGTTCAGACCAAGCAGACTGGAAAAATTCTATCCAAAATTTAAAGCGAGCATTTATTGGTTATGACGACAAACATCGCTTTGGGCAAATGTTCAAAAATGACATTCGTATTGGAGATGTAATGCTTATTGCTCAAGGACAAAACTCAAACAAAAAATTCTTCTTGTGTGGAATTGTAGATTCAGATGCAAAATATGAATATGTGGACGGAACACCCGACACCGCACAAAATAGAAAATTAAATTTTACAATTCCGAAAGAACGTCTTGAAAAATTAGGGCTTGACTTCAATGACAGCACTTGGGGCGAATCAAAACAGCCAGCAACACTTTATCATTTAAAACCTGACGAAGTTGAAGCGGACAATAAAATAGTAATTTTATTATCTACGGAATTAGACAAACAAATTATTAAACAGCTAATGGAAAACATAAAACTGTCAGCCGAGCGACAAACTCAAATCAAAGCACTTTGGAACAAATTTAAAAGTGAAACGAAAGAGGAAGAAAAGAAATTCAACAATGACGAAGTTGAAAAACGAATTTCTGAATGGAATTCATACAAGGATAAAATCTTAAACGACACATTGAGTTTGGACGATTACACAAACACATTGAGCAGTTCAACAGCGACAATGGCGGGCGGATATTTGTGTAATTTCTTAGAACGAACTACGAGAATTGTTTTAGGTTCTTCAAAGCCTGGTACAGCATTCAACTTTGAAGTGAAATTAAATGATGACAATTCTACTTATTACATCAAAAGCACAAACAAATCAAACGCTACCCGACAAGAAGCAGAAACTTTTTTTAATGAGAACATAAAAGGTTTGCTGAAAAACATTGTTTCACAAACAGACCCATTAGAAAAAATACGTTTGGTTGAAAATTCAAATTATAGTGCCAAGCAAGTTTTAATGAAATTGGCAGTATTGGATAATTTGTCGGACTTTCTCTACATATACTCTACACAATGGTTAGAAGAATTGTATAACGAGTTTATTGATAGCGATGCAGAAGGCATTTTTACAAAAAACTATCAGGTTTGTGTTGTAGCAAAGAAACTTTTAGATGTAAATGACCAAGACAAAAACGAACTTGTGTTACTTTCACGTTTCTTGTGGCGTTTTGTAAATTCAAAAGCTATTGCGGACACAAATAATCCCAATGTGATTCTTTATGGACCACCGGGTACTGGCAAAACATTTACTGCAAAAAATAGCTTGGATTTTGTTTGTCAAGGAGACACCTCAAGATATGAAGTATTACAATTTCACCCATCATTTACTTACGAAGATTTCATAGAAGGCATAAAACCCAAAGGAGTTTCAAAAGACGGAAACATTCGTTTTGAATTGGTAAATGGTGTTTTTAAAAACTTTTGTATCAAAGCAAAAAGAGAACCCAAAAAAGACTTTTATTTCTTAGTGGACGAAATAAATAGAGCCAATCTCTCTACTGTATTTGGTGAAACTCTGTCGCTTTTAGAAAAAGATTACCGACACGACACCGAAAATAAAAACCTAATCAGAACGCAATACTCTACGCTCATAGAGGATTTAATCAAAGAGGACAACGAAAAATTTAGGCATTTAGCTTACGAAATTGACAACAATGAAGTAAAATTCGGAGTTCCTAAAAATGTGTTTTTTATAGGAATGATGAACGATGTAGACAAAAGTATTGACGCATTTGATTTAGCACTTCGCAGACGTTTTAAATGGATAAGAAAAGATTGCGATTACGAAGTAATTGAAGAAGAAACACGTTTCAAAGGAAAAGAGGAGTTTAATAACATCAGTCAGTATATAAAAGCCTGCGAAAAGTTGAACAACTATATTTCTAAAGATTTAGGTTTAGGCAAATCGTATGAATTTGGTCATTCATTCTTTATGAAAATTAGCGACATCGCTAAACGGAAAGATATTACACCAAACAATGTTGAGGTTTTATTCAACTTGTATTTGCAACCAACATTGAAAGAATATCTTAGAGCAGTATTTGCCGAAAGTGAATTGGAAAACAAGATAGACGAAGCCGCAAGCAAGTTTAAAGAAACAATGAAGTAAAATGAAAATTAGCGTTCCTGTCAATCATAACTTTTACGAAGAAGCCCCAATTTTGGAATCGGCTTTGGGTAAAACTTTTGATATAAAAAAATCAGGCGTTAATCAGCTACGAGAAATATTTTCTTCTGTTTATGAATTAAAACTTGGTGCGGAACAACTAAAACAAGTCAAAGTATTTAACTTCAAAAGCAAACGCATTTTTGAGCAAGACGAAGAACGTTTAATTTTAAAATTATACTCAAAAGAAAAAGCGGAAAAAGAATACTTTATTCAAACTGGTTTGTATGCTGGAGTGCTTTTTCATAAGGGTTGTAAAATCAACATTACAACAAAATATGGTGACACTTTTCTAAAACGTATGCTCAACTTCGTAAACGACATCTACGTTGACAACGAACAAATAAAAGCCAAGAAAGACGAAACAGAAAATCAGTTCTTGTTTATTATTGCTCATTTATTTATACAGTCATTAGAAAAAGCAGTTGTTTTAGGTTTACCGCAACAATACCAAAAACATCAAGAGCGAAGCCAAAAAGTACGAGGAAGTATAAATTTCAACGATTACTTAAAAAGAGATATTCCATTTCAAGGAAAACTAACTACATCTTTCAGAGAGCGAGTTTATGTTCAAGAAATAGTGGATGTTCTATATTTAGCGTTGAAGAAATTAGAAAGTGTTTTTGGAAAAGAAATTCATAGTCGCTTACTTGGTTTAAGTCAATTATTAAAACAACAATATTCTGGTCGTTTTGCGAATTATGAATCAATACAAAAAGCCAAAAGCCACCAAACCCTATCCAACCCGATGTATAGTAGTTTCAAAAAGGTTATGGAATATGCAGAAATAATTTTGTTGAACAAAGACCTAATGCCTGACAACGAAAAGCAAAACTTGGCAACAACTGGCTATCTATTTGACATTGCAGAATTATACGAAATCTATCTTGAAAAACTTTTGAATAGAAATTTCCCAGAATGGTTTGTAAGCGGGCAAGTTGAAATTCCAATTTACCAAAAACAGTTTTATCGCAGGTCAATATTTCCCGACTTAATAATGAAACATAAAAAAAGTGGAAAAATTATTGCTCTTGATGCAAAATTCAAGAAAATGGAACTGCAAAACAAAGACATAGATAGAGCTGACTTACACCAAATACATTCTTATTCGGGTCATTACCAAAATAACTTAATTGCAAGCGGACTAATTTATCCACTATCAAAACAATTAGATATTGATAAATCTCATTCGGGTACTTTATACGGAAACAACGACAATGATATACGTTTTATAGTGGACGGAGTCTATGTTTACGAAAACCAAACAATGGATGAACTAATTGAAAACGAAAATATATTTATAAAACGGATGACGCATTTGACAAGTAGACAAGAAGTAACCGATTGACAAAACAGCAAGACGAAAATGAAAAACGAATCGACAAAGAAGAAACAACGAACCGCCAACATCGGTTTTGCAAAATGGCGGGTTAAGTGATTATATGACAGTTTAGTGCAAGGCTCAAGTTCTGTTTTTCAAATGAACATTTGTGCTGAAAATCCGCCACTTCGCAAAGCCGAGAACCGTTGAACTAAACCTTCGGTGGCTTTCATTCGGCTTTTATGTTTTAATTCAGCTTTATTGCCTATATTTGAGCATCAACAAAAAAACAACCATTGTAAAAAAAACATGAAGTCAAAACAGGCATGTTTACACACAACCAAAAGCATTGCGCAAAAGAAAAAGAATAGCCTGCGAGAATACTTTACCCATAGGCCGTCCGAAGGCTTAGTACAACTCCGATTTAAGTTATCGCTCAGTGTAAAAAGCCAACCACACTTTCAAGCACATTTGGTTTTTCTGACATACAAAGCCAAAACTCCAAAAGAGTTTGACTTTACTCATCGCTTCCAAACAGAATGACTATTTAAACACTCATTTAGTGAGATAATAAATTTTTATGCTTACATTTGAGGACTATAAACAAGTTCAAAAATGAACCGAATAAAATACGTTTTAGAACAAAAAGGAATTAAGCAGAAATGGTTGGCCGAACAACTTGGGAAGAGTTATAATATGGTAAACTCTTATGCTCAAAACAGACGACAACCAAGCTTAGAGGACTTATTCAAAATTGCCGAAATCCTTGATGTTGAGGTCAAAGAATTATTAACTGAAAGAAAAGAACCTTAATATATGGACGGAATTAGTGTTTCATCAGGAAAAAAAGTCAATCCTTACGCCAGGTTTTGCCTGAAGCCCATAGCGTAATGCAAATGAAAGATGCAGGAATTGAATTTAAAACAATATAGCTATGCCAATAGATAGAATAAACATCAAAAACTTCAAGTCTATTAGAGACTCAGGTGAAATCTATATCAAACCCATCAATATTTTAATTGGTGCAAATGGGGTTGGTAAAAGCAATTTCATTTCATTTTTTAAAATGCTGAATAGCATATCAAAAAAACGGTTGAGTTTTTTTGTGGCTGATAACGGCTATGAAAACAGCTTGTTGTATTTTGGAAGAAAAAAATCACAATCAATTGAAGGGAGTATTGTATTCAAACCAGAAGGCAGAAACACCAATAATCGCTATGACTTTAAGTTAGTGCCCAAAAAACAATCTACGGGTTTTTATTTTGAGAGAGACGAAGGAGGATTTAATTCCTTTGCAAGAGGTTATAATGTATCTTGGAGTTTTGAAGATTTAGGAGGCAAAGGAAAAGACGAAAGCGGAATCTCTGAAAACGGAATGGATAGAGCCGTTTTTTTAAGAGATTTCTTTGCCAGTTTTAATGTATTTCATTTTCACGATACCAGTTCCAGCTCATCTTTGAAGCAACCTAGCAAAACATTAGATTATAAATATTTAAAATCTGACGGAAGTAATTTATCTGCATTTCTTTATAAAATAAAAGACACACATCCAAAGCATTTCAAAATGATTGAGTACACTATAGCTTCGGTGGCGCCATTCTTTGAAAAATTTGATTTAGCACCTGACGACAAAAATCCAGAAGTAATATTTTTGAATTGGTTAGAAAAAGGGTCTGATGAATATTTCAATGCACATCATTTATCTGATGGTACTTTACGGTTTATTGCACTCACTACTTTGCTCTTACAGCCAATTTTACCAAGTACAATTATCCTAGATGAACCTGAATTAGGTTTACATCCCTTTGCTATTGCCAAATTAGCAGGTATGATAAAAAAAGCTTCTGTTCATTCTCAAATTATAATTGCCACACAATCTGTAAATCTTGTCAATGAATTTTCTGCTGATGATATTATTGTAGCCAATAGAGAAGATAATCAAACAGTATTTAAAAGACAATCAGAAGAATCGCTCAAAACTTGGTTGGAAGATTACTCTATAGGTGAATTGTGGGAGAAAAATGTAATAGGAGGTAGATTATGATAAGAGCAATATATATAATCTGTGAGGGACAAACTGAAGAAGAGTTTGTAAATGGTATTTTGAGACCCTATTTCAATTCGCATCAAATTTATGATGTGCGCCCTATACTTATGACTACCAGCAAAGGGCATAAAGGAGGCGATGTGAAATATGACAGACTAAAATTCAATATTGATAAGTTATTAAAGAGAGAAACAGAAATTTTAGTAACTACATTCATTGAATACTTTAGGTTGAGAAATGATTTTCCTAAATATGATGTAGCACAGGAAAAACAAAATAAAATTCAGAGAGTTGATTTTTTGGAACAAGCTTTAGCGGATGCAATAAATAACTCCAGATTTATTCCTTACATTCAATTACACGAATTTGAAGGCTTATTGTTTGCTGCAAAAGATGGATTTGAGTTTTTACCTGACTTAAAACAAACCAACTTAAATAAGCTATTATTAGCAGTTGAGGAAAAAGAAAATCCTGAGGAGTTGAATGATGGCGAGTTAACTGCACCATCTAAGAGACTTGAACAATTAATTCCCGGATTTGACAAAAACAAGCCATTTTATGGTGGATTAATAGCAGAGGTAAATACAATAAATGTAGTCCTTGATAGGTGTTTAAGATTTAAAACTTGGGTAGAAACATTGATTGAAAAAGTAAAAGAATTAAATTAACCTTAGAAGCTAATCACCAATGCACAACAGACAAACAAATGGACGAAAAAAACACCGAAGCGATAACATTCATCCGAGTAAACGAAGCGCCCCACTAAAAAAGCCCCGATAGTTAGCCTATAACTGTCGGGGCGCTTTGTTTACTTCCCGTGCGTAGCTTTACGGGATCCCGTCAACGAAGTGATACGGGAACCCGCCTCTTGCAAGAACGACCTTAAGGGGAAAGTATCCCTTAGTCGGCCTCAACGGCAAAGGCATTTGTAAGTCAACACATAAATTTTGGAAATCTACCGACAAGGAAGATTTTGGCAGAAAGGGACTTTTTGGATCAGACTCAACATATTATTTAAACCAAACGTGGATTTATTCACTGAAGGGTATATTTGCATGGAAAACTTAAGATAAATCGCTTTAAGTTATGGGCAATGCTAAGACGACCGTGCAGATGGAAATTCATTAGAGCAATCAATCAAAATCAAATTTGATTACAACACTGCCAAAGATTCTTTACGTTTTTACAAACAGAAAGACATTAGCAGGATTGAAGAAATTCATATCCCAAACGAAGTTTCAGAAGTCCGCTATAAATCTGATTTGACGGACATTGAGCCGTTTAAAATAGCTGATAGAAGAAACAAGGGCGAGCTATTTAGCGGTATTTGAAAAGGCAAAATGTCAAGTATTATGTTCCGTTTACTTGACATTTTAATAATATTCTCTACCTTTGCGGAGCAATGGGCGTTACACAAAACATACAAAAGCAAATCAGCAAGTTAGCCGAAGGCACAACGTTTAAATACGAGCAGTTGGCAGTTGAACCGCAGGAATTTGTTGCGGCTGCCAAAGCCATTGAACGGCTCATTGCCAAAGGCGTAATCAAGCGAGTATCAACAGGCGTGTTTTACAAGCCAAAGAAAACCGTTTTTGGCGAACTGAAACCCAACGAAGATGAGCTTATAAAACCCTATCTGTTTGAAAAAGGAAAACGAATAGCATACATCACAGGAACATCGCTATACAACCGTTTAGGTTTGACGACACAAATTCCCAAGAGCATAAAAATTGCAAGTCGTATAAAACGAATTACAATTTCAAACGGCAGTATCAAAGCAACACCTGTTAAAAGCTATGTGGACGTAACGGACAGCAATTTTTATTTGTTGGAATTTTTAGACACATTAAAGGACTTCAAACAAATTCCTGATTTGGATAAAAGTTCGGCAATCAAAATTCTTTCTAAGAAATTACAAGAACTCAATCCGACTGAAACAAAACTATTGGTAAAATGTAGTTTGGCTTATCCGCCAAGAGTGCGAGGATTTTTAGGTGCATTATTGGAAAACATAAAAACATCAGTCAACTTGACAGAATTTAGAAAGAGTCTAAATCCGCTTTCTGAATACGAATACGGAATTGAAAACAGTTTATCAACTGCAAAAAATTGGAACATAAAATAAGATTACACGAAAATAAAGAGCTGTTTCAAGATGCCGTGATTGCTACATCACAGCAAAAAGGCATACGAGAAATTAACATTGAAAAAGATTATTGGGTAACGTATGCCTTGTATAACATTTTCAAAAATGAAATCGGCAAAGAAACTGTTTTCAAAGGCGGAACTGCATTATCAAAATGTTTCAATTTGATACAGCGTTTTTCGGAAGATATTGATTTGGTTGTGTTACGAAAAGAAAGCGAAACAGCAAATCAGTTAAAGAACAAAATCAAAAAGATTTCCAAATGCGTTTCAGATGTGTTACCCGAAACAGAAATTGACGGCATTACCAACAAAGTTGGAATGATACGCAAAACAGCACACAACTATCCGAAAACTTTTACAGGACATTTAGGACAAGTTCGGGATATAATTATTGTTGAATCCACTTGGTTAGGGCATTTCGAGCCATACACAACAGCAAATGTAAATTCGTTCATTTACGAAATGATGTTGCAAAGCAATCAGCAAACACTCATTGACGAATACGGACTGAATCCGTTTGAAGTATTGGTTCTAAATCCAAAAAGGACTTTGTGCGAAAAAATAATGAGTTTAGTTCGCTTCTCTCAAACACAAGACCCGATTGACGATTTGCGAAACAAAATTCGCCACACTTACGACATTCATTTAATATTGAAAGACGACAATCTAAAATCGTTTTTTCGGTCAAACGAATTTGAAACAATGCTTTTGCGAGTAGCCAATGACGACATTGCAAGTTTCAAAAACAACAACAAATGGTTAGCTAATCACCCAACGACCACAATCATTTTTTCGGAAACGGCAGATACTTGGAATAAAATCAAGAACGTTTACACAGGTAGTTTCAGCGAATTAGTTTTTGGCGAGCTCCCAAACGAAACGGACACACTGAAAAGTTTGACAGTTGTAGCCGACAGATTGAAACCAATAAAATGGAACATAAAACCATAGCCAACGCACAAAAGCACACACATTTTGCAGCCGCTATAAGCCGACACACAGACCAAAGCTGCAAAAAGAGAATGCTTTTCTCCCACCCAAAAAGAATTTCAAAATTTTTCTTTCCACCCTTCTGAAAAAATTAAAACACCCGACACACAAGCTCTGACAACACAGACGAAACACGGTAACGACAGACAGAAAAGCACATGCCCATAACAGGCGTTTGGCTCAACCTTCGGTGGCTTTCATTCGGCTTTTATGCTATAATTCAGTTTTATTGCCTATATTTGAGCATCAACAAAAAAACAACCATTGTAAATAAAAACATGGAGTCAAAACAGGCATGTTTACCTACAACCAAAAGCATTGCGCTAAAGAAAATGAATAGCCTGCGAGAATACTTTACCCATAGGCCGTCCGAAGGCTTAGTACAACTCCGATTTATCTCTAGTTTTCCTCGATCATTGAATCTTATTCTGTAACCAAACGGGGATTTATTCCATGAAGGGTATATTTGAATGGAAAACTTAAGATAAATCGCTTTAAGTTGTAGCCAATTCTAGAGAACGAAAAAAGGAACGAAATTTGGATTTTTTACCAAAAATTGGTAACTTTGAAAAAAATGAAATGAAATGAAAAACACTTCAATATCACTTGGAAACTATTTTGACAAGTTCGTTCAAAATCAAGTTTCGGCTGGACGATATAAAAACGTCAGCGAAGTAATTCGTGCTGGACTTCGACTTTTGGAAAACGAAGAAAATAAAGTTATAGCCCTTAGAAACGCAATTAAAGAAGGTGTTGATAGTGGAATTGCCCACGATTTTGACCCAGACAAACATCTTCAGGAATTAAAGGCTAAACGTAAAAAGAATGGCTAAATATGTACTGACCAATAAAGCGGTCGAAGATTTGACGGGAATTTGGGAATACTCGATTGAAAAATGGTCAGAACAACAAGCTGATAAATATTTTAATTTACTGTTGGACAGTTGTCAGGACATTGCGAACAACACCGAAATAGGAAAAAACTATGACGGAATAACAAAAGACTTATATGGACTAAAAACGAACCGGCATATTGTTTTTTATCGCAAACAAATTAACCAGCCGGTTGAAATCACAAGAATTTTGCACGAACGAATGGACTTGAAAAACAGCCTTCGCGAATAAAAAAACTTGCTACAACATTCATCCGAATAGACGAAGCGCCCCACTAAAAAAGCCCCGATAGTTAGCCTATAACTGCCGGGGCGCTTTGTTTACTTCCTGTGCGTAGCTTTACGGGATTCCGTCAACGAAGTGATACGGGAACCCGCCTCTTTCATTAACGACCCTAAGGGGAAAGTATCCCTTAGTTGGCCTCAACGGCATGTGTATTTGTAAGCCAACACCTAAATTTTGAAAAGTAGTTGAGCAAATTCCGCGTCCATGTATTTGCGAAAATTCCTTTTCGATAAAAATCCATGATCTTGTTTGGATGCCACTACGTTTATGTTTTGTCATTTTTAGTTGTTTTTCTTCATTTTAGCGCGTGGACTTCCCGGCCATGCATTTACATCGCGTGATTTATTTGGACGTTATGTGCTATTTGCTTGGTGGGATCGCCGCGTGCTGATGGATAGATATCTGTGAGGCTTAAAAAACAAAAAAACAACCATTGACAAAAAGCATGAAGTCAAAACAGGCATGTTTACCTACAACCAAAAGCATTGCGCTAAAAAAAAGGAATAGCCAGCGAGAATACTTTACCCATTATGCCGTCCGAAGGCTTAGTACAACTCCGATTTATCTCTAGTTTTCCTCGATCATTGAATCATATTCTGTAACCAAACGTGGATTTATTCCCTGAAGGGTATATTTGCTTGGAAAACTTAAGATAAATCGCTTTAAGTTAGGTGCCATATTAGAAAACCGCTCCGAAAGAGAATATCACGAAATAAAACAATAACTTTGCGACTTTAACAAAAAAGATGAAAGTAACAGGAGAACAACTATATAAAAAACTTGTAGAAGAATACAAAATCATCGGAGAGAAAGGAGTTATTAACTTCTCACTAAAAAATTTGACAATTGCCGTTGAGACAAAAGATACCGTTGGAAATTTACTACAAGAATGGCTAAAAGCGTGGATGAAAAAGGAAAATGTTGAATTTGAAGAAAATACAAACTCACAGACATTTCCCGATTTTCACCTTGACACAGAAAACAAAAAGAATGGACTTTTAGAAGTAAAAACTTTCGACTGGAATCGTGGGCCAGGTTTCGACCTTGCTAATTTTGACTCTTACTGCAACTCTTTACTAGAAAACGCTTATAGAATAGATTCTGACTACTTGATTTTTGCTTACCAAATGGAAGGCAGTCAAATTACAATCAAAAATGTTTGGCTAAAAAAGATTTGGGAATTGTCTTGTCCAAGCGGAACCTATCCAATTAAAGTTCAAGAAAAGAAACAAGTAATTTATAATCTTAGACCAGCTACTTGGTATTCACAACGAACAACTTTTAAGCCTTTTTCTTCAAAAGAAGAATTTCTTGCAGCACTGAATGAAACAAGATACCAATACCCACAAACCAGACACGGAAATGGGCATTGGCTTAAAAATGTTCTGAAAAATTACGAAGCACACACAGGAGTTTCTTTAGTAATCAAATAATTTAGACTTTCTGATGACATAACTTCTGCAATTCTTGAAGTAACAAATTCAACAACTGGAACCGCAACTGTATTTCCTAACAAATCAAAAGCATCATATTCTTTTGTGGGAATTTCGTACCATTCAGGATAACCGAATAACCGTAAGCCTTCACGGATTGTTAAGCGTCTTAAACCATTTCCATCAGGAACAGCAAGACGAGAAACATCAGTAGCTACTAAAGTTGGAGCAATATCATTTGGATCTAAAATTTTATTAATCTCAAAACTCAATTTCCCAGTTACAATGTTGTAGCCTTTGGGTTTTGTGGTATCATAATCACGATATGTTTTGACACCGTTGGGAGTTTGCTCCTTCACCAGTTTTTTAGGATGTTCAAACTTCAAATAACCCTTTTTAACCAAATCGTCTAGCATCGACTTTAATTCGCTTTTGGGTTTATCTATGAAAGTATTTATTTGTTCAAGTGTTAAAGCCATTCCGTCCATCCAGTCAATGCCAATCTCAATTGCCCATTGCTTTTTTCTTCTTTCCTTGAACAACTTGTTTAAAAGCTTACATTGTTCGTCTGTTACTTCTCCTTTGATTCCAATATCCCAACTATGGATATTATTATCTCCACCTCGCTTGTCTTTGATAGATTTTCCATACAAATCTTCAATCTCAAAATGTGATAAAAGTTTATCTACAAAGTCTGATTTTAAAGGCTCAAGACCGTTTTCAAGAATGCTTTCAAGTTTTGCAAATTTTGGTTCATTTCCAATTAATTCGACTTTTTGGTCTTTCGTACCAACAATAAAAATACGCTTCCTTGATTGTGGCAAACCAAACTCAATAGAATCAAAAACTCGCCAAGACACATTGTATCCTAAATCATTTTCAAGTGTATGTAAAATCGTTGCCAAAGTTCTGCCAATTTCATCGTTTTTGTTTTCTAAATCGTGTTTAACTAGACCTTCTACATTTTCAAGAATAAAACCATACGGTCTTTTATCTCTTAAAATGCGTTCAATTTCAAAAAACAATGTTCCTCGTGTATCAAGGAAACCTTGTCTTTTGCCACCCGAACTGAAAGGTTGGCAAGGGAATCCACCAAGCAAAAAATCAAAATCAGGAATGAATTCATTTCTAATTTCAAAAATATCACCAGCCAAAAAGTCGTGTTTAAAATTATGCTTTAATGTTTTAACAGCATACGGTTTTATTTCAGAAGTCATTACACATTCTGTTTCATGCCCTAACCCTTTGAAAACATTTTCAAAACCAAGTCTAATTCCTCCTAGACCTGCAAACAAATCAATGAATTTAATTTTATTACTTTCCATTGCTTGACTTTTTATTATATTCGACATTTGGTTCAGCTGCAATTAACATTGAATACTCATACTCTTCAATCTCGATTTTTGAACAGCCAATTACTGAAAGACATTGTATGAAAAAACAGGCACTAAAAGTTCCACGACTAATTTTGCTATCAATACTAGCTTTAGTTTCGTGGACACCTATTTCATTCAAGAGAACAGCCAAATCAGCGTTGGACACGCCACGTTTGACAAGTTCAGATTTAAGAAGTCGTTTGACTTTATCGTTCCAACTGACCATAATTAACAAATTTGTGTTTGCAATATTAGGGGTAAATTATCATATATGCAAATTATTTGACAAAAATAAAAATACGGCTGCTACAACATTCATCCGAGTAAACAAAGCGCCCCACAAAAAAAGCCCCGATAGTTAGCCTATAACTACCGGGGCGCTTTGTTTACTTCCCGTGCGCAGCTTTACGGGATCCCGTCAACGAAGTGATACGGGAACCCGCCTCTTGCAAGAACGACCCTAAGGGGAAAGTATCCCTTAGTTGGCCTCAACGGTAAAGGCTTTTGAAAGCCAACACCTAAATTTTGAGTCTACTCTAAAAAAACCCTTTCTGCCAAAATCTTCCTTGTCGGTAGATTTTTGAATCCTCACTTGCTCCGGTTCAAAAATCCCCTCCGCGTCGATTTTGATTGAAATTATCCTTTTTAGAGTGGACTCAATTTTGGAAAGTTGTTGAGCAAATTCCACGTCCATGTATTTGACTAAATTCCTTTTCGATTAAAATCCATGAACTTGGCTGTATGTTGCATTTATGTTTTGTCATTTTTAGTTGTTTTACTTCATTCTACCGCGTGGACTTCCCGGCCATGCATTTACATCGCTTGAAATTTTTGGACGATATGTGTTATTTGCTTGG
>JAFIEY010000048.1 GCA_020832345.1 Cryomorphaceae bacterium
GTCTGCTCTAAAAAGTCCCTTTCTGCCAAAATCTTCCTTGTCGGTAGATTTTTGAATCCTCACTAACAGCTGGTTAGCTCCGGTTCAAAAATCCCCTCCGCGTCGATTTTGATTGAAATCATCCTTTTTAGAGTGGACTCACTATTTCAAATATGCTTAAAATATGGATAGAAGCAAAAAAAGCATATGCTGAAAAAAATCGTAATTCTAGTTTATACTATCTTGCGAATGCTTCTGGAGGTCCTCCAAAAGTTGCAAAAATGAGAGATAAATGGCCTCAAAGCGAATCGATTAGCGATAGTAAAACAAGTGCGGGTATGGATAGAACTGATGATATAAAAAAAGGGATATATCAAGTTTTGAAATTAGGTGTACTCAATAAAGACAAAGATAATATTGAAACCGCACTAATATCCAATCTTCCGGCATATAGACATGGTAAAGATTACGTTGACCCTTTTGTTGACTTATTGTGGACTTCTGAAAAAAATGTGGTGAAAGAAAAAGGCGCTGAATACATATCGAGAAAAGATTTAAGATATTTTTTCGACCATTTAATAACTTTGGACTCACCAATATTAAGATAAAATGGAGAAAGTTTTTAATCATTCAACGCGTAAATATGAAGGGATTGTGCTTGAACGAATCAAACACCTTCCTGAGGGTGGTAAAATGGGTGATTTACCCGTGCATTTACAACATGAAAGCTTTATACGTAAGGGCGCTAAAAAGACAGGGGGGCCCAATATGCGACTTTATAGATTGGAACATAAAGTTCCTGCATTAACGGTGACAGCCTATATTTTCAATAAATTTGTCCATCCCACTGAAGACCGTTACATTACTCCAAGAGAAGCTGCATGTCTTCAAGATTTTCCAATATCTTGGGAATTCAAAGGGACTCTTGGCCAAGTGCATAAACAAATAGGAAATGCCGTTCCTGTTCGTCTTGCGAAAGCCATTGCAAAATCTATTCATGATTTTTTGGTAAAAAAAGAAAAAAGTAGTCCAATGAAAATCGCCTCATATTTTAGTGGAGCGGGTGGTTTAGATTTAGGTTTTGAAAACGCGTCATCTGCAAAACTTGTTTTTGAAACATGTTTTACGACTGACATCGAAAGTTGGGCTGAAGAAACCATTAATGCTAACAGGCCAAACTGGAATTTTTTAAGAAAGGATATACGGGATTTAAGTGTTGAAGAAGTAATTTCAGTTATCGGCGGGAAACCAGACATTATTATTGGAGGTCCGCCTTGTCAGCCATTTAGTGTTGCAGGGAAACAAAAAGGGATAAAAGATCCATTAGGTCGATTATATTCTGACTTTATAAGACAGGTAAATGATCTTCAACCAAGCATTGTAGTTATGGAAAATGTATATGGACTGACACAAGTTAAGTCGGCTAATATGATTGAATTAATATATAAATCATATAAAGATATTGGTTATGAAGTTTTACATAGAGAATTGAACTCCGCAGATTTTGGTACACCCCAAAAAAGACGAAGAGTATTTTTCATTGCAGCAAAAAATTTATCCGGGTATAAATTTCCTGAGCCAACTCATTACGAATACCCAAATATTTTAGGATTGCCGTTGTATGTTGGAGCAGGTGAAGCGATAAATAAATTACCTTCACCAACCATTAAGAATTTCGACTCACAGCAACATGTATAAGAAATAGCGGGTTCAGTACTGTATCAAAGGTAAGTGCTTTTAATAAAAGTAAGAGCGAAATTAAAAGTGTAGTGCTTTTAAATCCGCTACTTCTCATACACGCAAACCGTTGCCAATAATGTTTAAGAAGCACATCCCAAGTGAATTAAATGATTTTGACCAGTGATTTTTCAGCATGAAACCAGACTGATGAACAAATTTTGAATATAAATAAAAATTAACCGGACACCTGACATGACAGAGAACTAACCAAGACACGTTGGAGAGATTAGCAACCTGACAAATCTAAGATTAATGGGAAAAACCTACTACGAGAAAAATAAGGACAAAATACTTCGGAGGCTTAAGGAGCGCTATCAGGAGGACAAGGAGTTCAGAGACAAGGCCAGAGAGACCTACCGGGAGAGATACCAGACAGACCCGGAATATCGGGACAAGACACTGCAGCGGGCGAGAGACCGGTATCACACGGACGAGAATTACAGACAGGCGACCATTGAGCGGGCAAAAAACCGAGACAGGAAAAAAAAATAGAATACCCGAATATAACAATTGGACAATATGTGCGATTTCCTTGGTGGGATCGCCGCGTGCCGTTGGATAGATACATGTGAGACTTAAAAACAAAAAAACAACCATCGTAAAAAAAACATGAAGTCAAAACAGGCATGTTTACACACAACCAAAAGCATTGCGCAAAAGAAAAAGAATAGCCTGCGAGAATACTTTACCCATTATGCTGTCCGAAGGCTTAGTACAACTCCGATTTATCTTTAGTGTTGTGTAAACGCTATTTTAGCCGGCCTATCCCGATAATTATCGGGAGTTCTTTTTCCCCAGCTCTTCATCATAAAATCTTTGCGTAGCTATGGCTATGCGCAGATTATATTCTTCGATCTGAGAAAAAATATCTGCGACTTAACCGTCACAATAGCATTAACACAACACTAGTTTTCCTCGATCTTTGGAACATATAATTTAAACCAAACGGGGATTTGATCCCTGAAGGGTATATTTGCATGGAAAACTTAAGATAAATCGCTTTAAGTTATGCCTCATTGTATGACGACCGTAACCGAACAAAATTTTGTAACTTGCGAAACAAAATATAATAAAAAATGGATGGACGAATTAATACAAAATATAAAGAATTTAGCCGAAGTATATTCTGTAAACTTGAAAGGGAAAATTGAAGCTAGAACAGAAGAAATAAAAGCTGATGACAATTCTCATTATCTCATTTATCGTGTTTTAGGGATTTCCTTGCAAGAAGGACACCTTATTGACCAATACCAAAATACAGGGCGATTTCTTTATAAGTATGCAGGTTCATTTCTTGAAGAAGCAGCAACTTTATGTTTGAATTTCAAATTTCCCGAAGGAATAAAGACCAAAATTGAAAACACGATTGGACAGCGTCCAAAAACATTTGAAATTGATTTTCTAAATGGAAATGACGCTATTGAAGTAAAGTGGAGAGACGCAACTACGGACGGAGACCATATTACCAAAGAACATACAAGAGTTAAAGTAATCAAAGAACACGGTTACAAACCAATTAGAGTAATGTTCTATTATCCTCAACGAGACCAAGCGATAAGAATTCAAGAAACTTTGAAAACACTTTATGCAGGTGTGGAAGGAGAATATTATGGTGGAGATGAAGCTTGGAAATACTTAAAAAGTTACTCAGGAGTTGACCTAAAAGCTATTTTGACGCAGATTGCTAACGAAAGAACACCCGAATTGAAAATCACGAACACAATTGAAAAATTAAAAAATCGTGAGTAAAATGGAAACTAATAAAATCTATCACGGAAATTGTGTTGAAAAACTCAAAGAAATTGAAGCCAACAAAGTTGACTTGATTTACTTTGACCCACCTTTTTTTACTCAACGCAAACACAGTCTTACAAACAAAGACAATTCTAAAACTTATGAATTTGACGACAAATACAATTCTATTGAAGCGTATTTAGAACTTGTTGAGAATGTTTTGGTACAGTCAAAACGTGTCTTAAAAAAAACAGGAAGTGTGTTTCTTCATTGCGACAAAACAGCATCACACAACATAAGAGCTGTTATGGACAAGGTTTTTGGACGTGAAAACTTCCAAAGTGAAATTATTTGGTCGTACAAAAGATGGTCAAATGCAAAAAAAGGATTGTTGAATGCTCATCAAGTAATATTCTTTTATTCTAAAACACAAGATTTCAAATTCAATACGCTATACACAGATTATTCAGCAACAACAAATCTTGACCAAATTTTACAAGACAGAGAGCGAAATGAAAACGGAAAATCTGTTTATAAGAAAGATGAAAATGGAAATGTGATTTTAGGAAAAGAGAAAAAAGGTGTTCCTCTTTCTGACGTTTGGGAAATTCCATACTTAAATCCAAAAGCAAAAGAAAGGACTGGATACCCAACCCAAAAACCAGTTTTACTACTCAATCAAATTTTAAACATCGTTACAGACGAAGGCGACTTGGTTGTTGACCCATTTTGTGGCAGTGGAACAACTTGTGTTTCTGCAAAATCATTAAAGAGACAATTTATCGGAATTGACATTTCAAAGGATGCTGTTGAACTTGCAAATTCACGATTAGAAGAAATGGTCATTTCAGAATCAAACCTTTTGAACAAAGGGACAAACGAGTATCAAGAGAAAACTGAAAAAGAACTAGCTGTTTTACAAAACATAAATGCTTTTCCAGTTCAAAGAAATAGTGGAATTGATGGTTTTTTAAAAGACCATTTTGAAGGTATGCCAGTTCCAGTAAAAATTCAAGACGAATACGAAACGATTGAAGATGCAATTGAGAAACTAGAAAAAGCATCTTACGGTAAGAACTATAAAATGAAAATCTTAATCCAAACAAGAGAAACAGGAATAAGCCGACTTTTTGGTTTTGAATCAGACGTGACAATATTGAAATCACTTGAATTACAGACGAAAGACCTGATGAAAAAGAACAACGAAGGCAACATCACCTATACGCAAGCAGAGGGTTAGTGCTTCGTAGGATAGGAAAGTGGTAAATTTAAAGTTGAGTCCACTCTAAAAAGGATGATTTCAATCAAAATCTACCGACAAGGAAGATTTTGGCAGAAAGGGGCTTTTTGGAGCAGACGCAATGTTTAGGCGTTGAGTCGTTTAGGTGTTTAGTCGTTTTTAGACCGAACCATTTTCGGTATTCGTTGGGGTTTTGAGAAACCGGGATCTTTTAGTTCGTGGTCTTTTTTGTCCTTTAAACATTCGGGTAATCGGGACGCTTTTAATTGACAGTTGACAATGAACAATGTGGACGACCAACGGGTTTCGGCTTTTGTAGAGATTGCGAGAGCCCGAAGCCATTTGGTCTTCGTTTTTATAACAGTCACCACACACGAACCAACCCCGTAGGGGTGTTGATAATTATAACATCACAACGCACACGAACCACACCAACCCCGTAGGGGTGTTGATGATTATAACAAATGACCTCACAAACACGAACCACACAAACCATTTCCCCACCAAACTTCGGTTTCAAAAACCCATAAACATTAAAATGACGGAAAAATGGGCAACCACAAGGGTTTGCCCCTACAACTAAATTTGCACCAAAAACGATTAAACCAATAAACATTGAATCCACTCCAAAAAAGGATGATTTCAACCAAAATCCACCGACAAGGAAGATTTTGGCAGAAAGGGCCTTTTTGGCGCAGACGCAATATTGCCGTGGACATTTTCACCGTATCGGTTTTTCTCACTAACTTTAGCAGCCACAACACAAACACTCAAACGATACTTAGCATTAATTAATTGAAAAAGGAAAAAAGCGGCAGGAAACAGCATTGTGACAAACTGTGAAAAATTGACAACAAATGACGAGACTATCATTATCAGTAATATTAATTGGTCTATTAACCGCTTGTGGACAGACCAATAAAGAAAAAAGTGAAGCAAAAAACAAGGGTTTGAACCTTGACGGTTATTGGATATTGACAAATTATATAGATAAGATTTTAGAAACAAAATCAATAGCCCCTCAGAGCAGTCAACGATTAACTTGGGACGTGATCGTTTTTAAATTTGAAAACGACACGATAAAAACGCACGGACTAATTATGGAAAGTAAATATCCTGCTTCTCAAAAAATTGAAAGCTTAACTTTAATCAAGGGAATGGCGGGTAGCTACAATTTAGTGTATAATGACCTAGACAGGACAATCGTTGCAAATGACATTGAAGGTAACGACACCATAAACTATATTTTTAGAAAAATACACAAACACGAAGAAAAACTTGTTGCTGATATTGACGGGAAAGCATTTTTTCAGCAATTAGAACACAATCTTTACCATTTATTTATCAACCAAATTATTTCAGGAACTTACCACCCAATCGTGAATTATAATAATGTAAATACCATAGAACTTTTGACTGACGGGACAACCAGTGGTTTTAAGAATTATAACAAATATTCAATTCACGACTTCTTCGGTACGCTGCACCCATTTTCAGATGATGCAATCATGTTTGAAGATTCAACAAAAGAAGTAAGCGGACTTGGACCGCCAGATTATGTAGAATATTACAAATGGGAATTTAAGCAAGATACTTTAATTCTAACAAAATATGAAACAAAAGACCACGAAAGATTTACAGTAGGACACAAACAATATAAACTGGTTAAACAAAATAAAAACAGACACTAAAGTTCCGTCTTTGCAATATTGCGGTGTGCTATTTCACCGTATCGGTTTTTCTCACTAACTTTATCCGAATATTTAGGAGACAAGACAATTTGCCATAAACCAACGCAAATGACGACAGTAAAAGGAAAAACGCAATACTCCAGTAAATTGAAAATCACTTGTGTTTTTTTCATCCTCGCGGTATTTTCACCCTACCGTACGTACGGACAAAGTATTCAACCAAATAAGGAAGATACACCAACTCCATCTTTCCAAGACAAAAGAAACTTTATCGCCATAAATCCCATCAAACCATTTATCGGTTTACCCAATTTACACTACGAGTATCAAATTCGAAGTAAAATAGGCCTAACCGCATTTTCAGAAGTTCACCTTTATAAAGTCATTTCCAATTTTGATCATCCAGACGCCGTTCACACGTTGGGCGTTTCTTTATATCCATTTGTAAAATCCCAGTCAAACAATCGCGGCTTTTTTGTAAATCTAAACACAAGTCTCATTTCATATTTCCGGGAAAACAATCAATCCAACCATTTAGCAAATGGCGTGCAATTGGGCTTCAAAAATCTGTTTTCCAACGATCTGTTTTTAGAACCAAAACTATTGCTCAACTACCTACACGCGGAAAATGAACTTTTGCCGGGTATTGAATTAATGGTTGGATTGCGATTATAGATTTCTTTTGAAGGCGCAATCTTTTTATTTCGTCTATAACACCCATAACTCCTATTTTTGCAAAAAATAAATCCACATGATTCAACGCAAACAGTCACTTTTAATGGCACTGGTAATCATCTTAATGGGTGTGGCAATATGGTATTTTCCACTTTACACCATCGGTGAAGAGACCGCCTTTGCGTCACAGTCGTGGCCATTTGCAGGCGCGGTGGTACTCAGTTTTTTACTGGCTTTTTATGCCCTATCGCAGTTTAAAGATCGCAAAAAACAGTTCATCATCAACCGCCTAAATATGCTGCTAAACCTCGCCCTGACGGTTTATTTGGTCTATACCTTGTTTTCTTATGAAGCCGGTGCCATAAAAACCGGAACAGGCGCTATCTTCCCAATGATTTCGGTGGTGCTTCTTGCCGTTGCCAATCGTTATATTATGAAGGATGAGCGATTGGTGAAATCCGCCGACCGGATTAGATGAGGACGGGAACCAACACAGACGTGGCTGCGGAATTGTTGCGTGCCGGTCGGCTCGTTGCCATTCCCACCGAAACGGTTTATGGTCTTGCGGCCAAAGGCACCGATGCCCGCGCTGTTGCAGAAATATTTTCTGCCAAAAAACGTCCATTTTTCGACCCGCTCATCCTGCATTTTTACGACCAGCACCGCATCGAAGATTACGTGCATTCTGTTCCCGAATACTTCTATAATCTTTACCGCGCTTTCAGTCCCGGCCCGGTAACATACGTACTTCCGAGAACCGATCGCGTTCCGGATTTGGTCAGCAGCGGTTTACCCACGGTTGGGATTCGTTTTCCCCGACATCCCCTCACCCGGCATTTGCTCTTTTCCCTCGACTTTCCTCTGGCAGCGCCTTCTGCCAACCGATTTGGCTACATCAGTCCTACCCTGGCCCAACATGTAGATAAGCAGTTTGGCGATGAATTGGCCTATATCTTGGATGGTGGGCCATGCACCTTGGGCATTGAATCGACCATATTAGATTGTACCGGCCCAAAAGTAAAGGTTTTGCGCAAAGGCAGTTTGTCTGTAGATCGCCTCATTGCGGAACTCGGATATGAGCCCGAAATTGCGCAGATTAGCAGTTCTCGTCCCAGTGCGCCTGGCAACATCGACCACCATTACGCCCCGCATACGCCTATGTATATTGGGAATTTATCCGAAAACACACGTCATTTTCCAAGCGGCACGGGCGTCTTGTCATTCGGCAACAATGCCAGGAATCTAAAATTCCAGCGAGAAATAAACCTTTCTTTAAAAGGTGACTTAACCGAAGCTGCGGCAAATTTTTTCGCCGCCCTTCACCTACTCGACGAAGATCCTGAAGTGAAACAAATCCTCTGTGAATGGTTTGAAGAGGAAGGTTTAGGTTTGGCGCTGAACGATAAAATCCGCCGTGGGGGCAGGATTTCGGGCACTTCAAATTAGTCTTTTAAAAAAGCCTCTGACCGCATTAGGAAAAATAATTTGCGATCCTTATATTTGTAGCTTAATATAATAGTTCTAATGAGTGATTCTGTTTTAGATATAAAGAAAGATAACAAATTTGGACAACTAAAAGCGATTCTTTATTTGCTTCAAACCAATTTGGAAGACTTTAAGGATGAGGTTGATTCAAGTTATGAACTCTTAAAAATTGGTAAAAAAACGCCACTTTCAAAAAAAATTGAACAAAAAATTGACGATCCGATTAAAGATATTTTTGAGTTTACTTCAAAATTAGACAATCAAGTCGATTCTTTTTTAGACCAGATTATAAGAAGTTTTTTTAATAAGAATTCAAATCTAATTTTCAAGGCTTTTAAGACAAATAATTGCATCAATGATTTACACTATTCTATTGTTTTAAAAAAAGATAGTATTGAAATCAGAACTAAAATGTTTACCTTTTTGGATAATTTTGACGTAATGGATATTTCTAAAAAACACCCTATTTATTTTCAGTTTATACCAAAGGAATTGATGTGTAAAATTAATTTTTATGAAGAAATAAAATTGGATTAAACAAAATGGATAAGTTTCTTAATTAGGCTTCTCAAAACGAAAACTTCCATCAATGTATTTGTGATAATTTTTCAGAAAAATTTTATGATTGGAAAATTACAACACTATTTTATATAGCTATTCATTACTTAAAAGCTTTAGCGGCAAAAAGAGGTATTGATATAGGACAAACACATTTTGAAATTGAACAAAATGTAAACCCTAGAAAAGATAATGCTTCAATGAGAATAAAGCAAGGCGCCTGGATGGAGTATAAAAGTCTATTAAACTATTCTCGATCATCTCGTTATGATGGAATCGACTCGGATATCGAAACATTTGAAAAAATAATGAAAATAGATTACCAAATGGCTTTAAAGAATTTAGAAAATTTCAAAAAATATCTTAAGGGTCAAGACATCAAAATAAAATAAAAATTAGCGATAATTATTTTTTCACCCCCTTAAAAGACAATTCATCATTGAGCCCGCTCCAAAAAGCCCACCTCTGCCAAAACCTTCCTTTTTAGAGTGGACTAAATTTATAATTTCAAAAAATATCTTGAGGAGTGTGGCTTCAAAACTAAACAAGAATGAACACCATTTAATTCCAACACGCACCATAATAAAGACAATACATAATTTTTATATACATTTGCAAAACTAAAAGGGTGAATTAAAATTGCTTTTTTTAAAGATCGATTTACCGTCATTCACTTGGAAATGACGTTATAGTGGTCATTCGATCTATTTTTTCGGAGTTTGGGCTTTTTTACGAACACGAATTACCTACTCAGTCATTGGAAAAACATTTCCTCGCGACCGTTTCCGAATGCAAGCAGCTTTTTTAACTGAATTGCCATCAAAAAAAGCATTCCTAATTCTACCGAACAACATGCTAAGATTAAAAATCAGAGAAAATGAAGAAATTATCCCTGCTGTTTTTTTTAATTCTATCTGTTTCTGCATGGACACTTTTTAAATCCGATATTGGCACCCTAAAAGACCCCAGAGATGGGAATGTTTACAAAACAGTCAAAATTGGAAATCAAATTTGGATGGCCGAAAACCTGAGGCATGAACCCGAACTTGGGTCGTTTGTGTCCTATGAAAATGACAAAGCTAATGGAGAAAAATTCGGATACTTGTACGAATGGGATGATGCAGCTTTTATTTGTCCTGACCAATGGCGGTTACCCGAAGAAAAAGATTTAAAGGAACTCGTGAAAACGTTAGGCGGAGCGCATAATGCCGGCAAAAAAATGAAAAGCAAAACCGGATGGGCTAATAGTGGTAACAATAAAAGCGGTTTTTCAGCCTTAGCAGGCGGACTCAATAAATTTGAAGAATTCATCGGAATGGGTGAAGAGTCAGGTTGGTGGCTGGCCGATTTTTATTACGAAGGATACCCGTGCGGATTGAGCTATGCCTTGTATTCGGACACAGATAGCATTTTTACTTATTGTGATCATATCGATGGGGCACTGATGTACGTTCGGTGCATCAAGGACTAATTTGTTGAGTCTGTTCTAAAAAGTCCCTTTCTGCCAAAATCCCCTCGATTTTGATTGAAATCATCCTTATTGGAGTGAATTCTTTGTTATTGTAGGAAAAGCCAAAAATCAGGAAAAACTGTTTTTCGATAAAAATAAATCAAAACTATTCAAAATGAAAATGACAAAGCATATAAAAAAAGCATCATTACTTCTAACGGTGTTTTTATTAGGCAACACGCCCAAGCCTGAAACCTTTACGGATCCCCGAGATGGAAAGGTTTACCAAATTATCAAAATTGAAAACCGGGAATGGATGGCCGAAAATCTGGCCTTTGGGCCAACACAAGGTGACTATTGGGCATACGCCGACCGCCAGTCGAACGTAAAACAATATGGCTACCTCTATTCCTGGGAAACCGCAAAGGCGGTTTGTCCGCCGGGATGGCGACTTCCCAGCAATGCCGAATTTGTCGGGTTAACTTTCAACTTAGGTGATCCCAAAGTGGTTGGTGGGAAATTGAAAAGCACAACAGGTTGGAACGCGCCAAACACAGCGGTAAATAATGAAACCGGATTTAGCGGACTCCCGGGCGGGGTCAGGGGTATTACCGGTTTTTATGATGGTGTGGGCGATACCGGATACTGGTGGACATCCTCAGAAAGCAGGGGCAACAATGGTGCTGTTTTCAGAACCCTGTTTCACAACAACGGTACTTTTGGCAGAACTTCAGGAAACAAAAATCTCGGGCTTTCCGTTCGCTGTATCAAAAAAAGCGTCCTTGAAAAACCGGTAAACCGGTAAAATCACTTTTGAGTCCACTCTAAAAAGGATGATTTCAATCAAAATCGACGCGGAGGGGATTTTTGAACCGGAGCAAGTGAGGATTCAAATATCTACCGACAAGGAAGATTTTGGCAGAAAGGGACTTTTTAGAGCAGACTCACTTTTTTAAATCCCATACCCTGTACCTGAGTAAAGCGATAAATAAATCAGGGCAGAACATCTCACTTCCTTTAGGCCATAAAAAACGTCCGCTGGCACAATGGTCAGCGGACGTTGTTATATTTAGTGCCAGCGAAGACTATTTAGAGATGATAACTCTTCGAGTTATAACCCCATCCCCATTGCGAATTCTCAGCATATAAACACCGGAAGCAATGGATTCTCCACTAAACTGCTTTTCGTAGGGCCCGACAAAACCTTGCATCACTTCTGTCCAAAGGGATTTACCACTAAGGTCGAGTAGTTCAATTGCGACGTCGTCCGTTACAGGTTGGTAAAACTGTAAATTGAAGAGGCCTTCAGAAGGGTTGGGGAACACTTTTAGGCTACCGGCTAAGTTGTGCTCAATGACGGAAACATTTTCCGCCCAAACCCATTGGCAAATGGTATCAGAACCGCATAAGTTGTAGGCGATCATGCAAACCTCAAAACTATCTGTACGCGGGAACTGATAACCAACTGAGTCACCGGAAAGGGTCAGTGTATCTAAGATCCAAGTGACACTATCCGCATTTAAGCTGGTATTCTGAAAGATCACTGTATGGCTAATTTCGGTAAAGTCAAAATTAGCGACCACAGAATCTACGGCTGTTGGTGTTACCGGTGTACGGATATCTGAACAGGCCTCTGTGCCATAATGTATTGCTCCGTTGAAGGTACGCGGGTTACAACAATAGTCAAACGGCGAGCACAAGCCCAAGCCGGCTACCATAGTCATATCTGCATTGCTGTAGGTATTGGCACCAACTGTATAGCTTGCATTGTACTGCACATAAATACCGTATGTGGTATTTGCATTTAGTATCAATGGATTGGTCAAATCAAATCGTACCGGTTGGTTAGCCGTTGCGACCGGTATTACACCGCTTTCTACCAAAGTCCAGTCCGCTTGTGTCGTGCCGACATATCCCCCAGTTACCACATAAATACTGATGGGTGCATTGGTTGCGGTGGTAAATGGCCTTACCGTAAACCCAGTAACACCAAGGGTTGAGTTCACCGTGAGATCAAACATATTACCTGCGCCACAACCTGATCCTCCCTGCTGAAGACTTTGAAGTGAATCTTCATTATCTTCATATCCGATGTATAGAGTTCCGGAAGTTGTGGGCACCGTAATAGAAGGCCCTGTGGCTATAGGTGTTCCTCCGGTGGCTACATCAAACCACTCATATCCTCCGGCTGGTATCGGCATGGCATTTAGGGTAATGGAGTCATCGCCCGGACAGAATTCGGGATTATCGACAACGGGTTGGAAAGGAATGATGGCTAAGCTATCCATGTAAATAGAATCGTTGGTCAAATTCTGATCATTCGGTAAATCTGTAAATGCCTCGATATTGATGTATCCACCACCGTAGAGGTTCACACTACCAACGGTAACCGTATCAATTTCCGTTTCTTGTAAGTTACCCGTATAGGTAAAGTTCAATGTTTCGGTAATGTCACCCGTAATATTTACCGTAATGGGCAAACTGGTAATGGCATTAAATCCATTGTTTCTAATGGCGACCACGACGTTCAATAAACTATCACCACAAGACATGTCCTCAGGGTTCACAACACTCATTAACTCAGCATCGTCTTCAATGGGCACACAAATCTCAATAGCTTGCGACCAATCGCTAAAACCTCCGGCTGGACATACCTCGCGAATGAAAACACAAACACAATGTCCCATGGGTAAACTATCGAGAAGGTAGCCATTGTTATTGGCTACTGTGACCAAATTACCCATGGCAGAACCTGGGGTAAACCCACAGATATCCCACTCAATTTCCCATTCATTGACCGGTGCAACGCTCGTCCACGAAAGAGCTGTCCCGCCGGGATACAATGTGTCAACTGTAACACCATATACACCGGAACAAGGAAGTGGATCAAATTGGAATACACCGGGATCCGGGGTCGTTGTTCTCGCCACGCCTTCAATGTCTGTTGGAACATCCGACAAGACATTTGCCCCAGCATTTTTTATGGCACCTACTGTTGGGCGATAGGCGTCATTACCCGTTCCACCAACAAAGGTTGGATTAGCTTCCATACCATTGAGGTCAAAACCATTGGATTGCCAGTCGGCAAAATCTGTAATATCTGATCCGAGATGTCCAAAGGTCATAGCACTGGGATCCGGCGTGTGGAATACGTTGTTGTCGTAGTCAATGGTTGCTCCGGCATTAAGCATGTGAATGTAATACCCGGGTGCAGAAGCTCTGTTGAGATAAAAAATATTATTTTTCACCTCAAAATTATTTTGTGCGCCTGAAAAATAAATCAACCTAGTTGCGCTTGAAGATGAGGCATTTGGCTGATCTACTACCACAGTATTGTGATAAACCTTCCAAAAATTATTGGCAGCACCAATAAAATACAAGGCATAAATAACGCCGCCATTGTTGATATTATACAGTAGGTTATTGGCCAAAATACTTGGACTGGCAGCAGTGGCTTGTGCACTCGACAAAAAAATTGGATAAGCCGCATTGGTATTTGTGGTATTCTGTGTATTGTTGTCGTGAATGCGGTTGTTGATGACCTGACATCCGGCATTTCCCTGCGTTAAGAAAATACCATAGAACGTTGACAAGGTAGTTCTTCCACCTCTGGAAATGTCATTACCATCGATCACCAAACTATCCTGTGAACGCAAATACATCCCGTAGAAATAAAAATCTTCAAAGGTAGAATTAATGACCTTATTTCCGACATTTCGTTGAGCCGTACTCACCCCGCTCATGGTAATGCCGTAGTATCCACCAATGTGGTGGTTGTTTTCAAAGGTGTTGTAGTTACCAATATCTCCTCCTAAAGTTCCCGAAGTTGGGCTTCCACTCATGACCACATTACAATAATTAATTGATGGAGAGTTGTCATCCGTTTCAAAGACACAATTTTTAAAGGTGTTGTGATTGGAGCTATTGGTAATCCACATCACCCAACCAAAAGAGGTTCCATTTGCCTGTATATTGAGACTATCAATGGTCACGTAATCGGCTCCATTGAAGGTAACGGTAGTTCGATCTGCGGTACCCGAAGCAGAATACGACAGGGTATTTCCGTTTCCATTTATGGTGATGGTATTGGTCGCGGAAGCGCCTTGAATTTCTTCAAAGACAATCTGCTCATTGTACGGACCTGATCCCGGGACAACGTTGAGTATTACCGGTCCACAAACTCCATAATCATTAAGCGCATCTACAAAGTCTTCAAAACTAGTAAAGTTGGTCGAAGTAGGCATTGCAAGTTGATTGAGGGTAAAAGTTCCATCAAGCCCTGCGCGATATCCCATGATGGCGTCGCTATTGTTGGACAAGTCGAGATCCGGCCCGGGGTAAACACTGTCAATTTCCACTTCAATATCAAATGTTCCTGCAGCCGTTAGGGCAAATGAACCCAGCGTAATGGGAATGATATTGCCCGCATAAAACGAATCCGTAATAATAACCGGAGTTTGCGGCACATTATTAATCATCCAATTAACTCTGATGGTTTCCGCTGTATCCGAAGCAAAATTTGCAACATTTACCGTAACATCAACTGTTCCCGGACAATCGCCGACCGGACTTACAAAACCAACGACGGCCATATCCACACCTTGAGGTGGTTCAAACTGGTACGCACCGGGATCCGGAGCCGGTAGTCTGGGAGCGCCCGAGAAGTCGTCGTTTACATAGGTTAAAACATTGTCGCCAATAAATTTCAAAGAGGCGTTTTGTGGCCGTAGTGAGTCATTGGCAAGGTTGACGAAAAACGGATCTGCAACCACCGCATTTTGGTCATAAGCACCACCGCTTACCGATTGCCAGTTTGCTAATGAACTATGGTTTCCACCCGAATATCCAATATGGACGTTTGAGGCTGTTAAATCTGGATAATAATAAGCATTACCTTCAATATTAATATTTGCAGATGCATTGTTGAGGTAAACCATGTGCTGTTGACCGCTACCACCTCGATTTAAATACAACAAGTTGTTTTTAAACTCCAAATTGTTTCCCGTTGATGTATGGTAATAAATCTGGGACAAAGCGGTTGAATTAGAAGGAAAATCTAAGGCAAATGTATTGTGATAAACATACCAATCACTAGAATTGAAGTTGTATATCCCGTAAAAAGCGCCCTCATTCTTCATGTTATAAATGAGGTTATTGGAAAACACATTTGGCGCTCCGGATGAACCACTTGCACTACTAAAATATACGATGTAATTTGTACTGGTATTTGTTGTTCCACCAGTTCCTGTATGAAAGTCGCGGATGGTATTTTTCTCAATCCGAGTATTGGTCATTCCGGTGAGGAATTGCATGGCGCGATGGAATGTATGATCTGAACGAGTTTCTCTGTGGATGTCATTTCCTGCAATCACCATGCTGTCTTGCGCACGGGCATAGATACCGTAATACCTCCACTCACCTATTTCATTATTGATAAAGGTATTTCCAACTTCCATGCTGGCAGCAGATGCACCACCTACCGCGATGCCATAGTAACCACCGATGATTTTGTTGTTTTCAAAGTGGTTATAACTTCCGGAAGCGCCCAAAAGTGTTGGGGATGTTGGACTACTTGAAAGGACTATATTGGAAAAGAAGGTTGAAGTTGAGGTTGTACTCGATAGAAATTCACAATTGGTAAAAGTGTTGTGATCTGCATTTCCCGTAAGATGTACCGTCCAACCATAAGAAACACCAGTTGCCTCAATGATGAGGTTGTCAACGGTAAAGTAGTCGGTGCCGTTATACACCATTGTAGCCCTATCATTAGCACCACCGGCATACCTTAAAATATTACCATTTCCATTTATGGTTACGGTGTTTACCGAAGATGAACCTACAATTTCATCAAACTCAACGCGCTCAACATAAGGACCTGAGTTTGGCACCACATTGGCGATTACCGGCCCGCAAATACCATTTACATTTAGGAAGTTTGCAAAATCTGAAAACGATTGAAAATTACTTCCTCCGGTTGCTGCTCCACTGTTAATGGTATAAGTACCGCTTATGGCAGGGGAAATGGAAACCGATAATGTATCGTTGAAGTTTATGGTATCCGCAACGTTGTTGGGCATGGAAGTCCAAGCGACTATATTATAGGTAGTATTGGCCGCAAAAGTGTTGCTGCCCAATGTAACATTGGCGAAAAATGGATTAACACCACCAATGGTATCCAATAGCGTTGTAACGTTTACAGGGGTTTGTGCAACTCCGTTGAGCGTCCAATTTACGGTAACCGAGGTAATTTGGTTAATTCCAAAGTTTTGAACCCGAACGATGATATCTTCTTGTCCGGGGCAAAAAGCAACCGGTGCAATTAGTGAAGAGACACCGGCATCGTTAGGTGCTGTTGGCGCACTAAAGATTTCAATCTCCCTAAAATTGGGGTTTGAAGTCTGACCGGTTCCCGTCATTTGAAAACTGGTAAACCGCATTCTATTCGTCGTTAAACGAGGAATCGTTATCGAATTGATACACTGCATCGGCAAATTCGAAAACGTGTGGTGATTTTGCCAACTTGAACCATCCCAATATTGGATGGTGGCTCCAGTTAGAAACCTGGCATTGTCTTGGGCGTGATGTATCACGATTTCGTCGAAAGACTCGGCATTGGGCCAGTTCCACTCGATCCAGTTTACACCGGGTGTAGGCGATGGTGGACTTGAAGTACTGATCCACATAAGCTGAGAACCGCAAACACCATAATTTTGATCGTTTAACACGGTACAAGGGCCTGTGTTACAAGTACTGGCCGTGACCGTGGCATTGGGAGCAATGTTTACCTGTGCTTTGGCAGAAAACACAAAGGCTATGAAAAGAATTGCGCTGGAAAACATTTTCCCTAGCCCAATTCCTCTTTTTTGAAGTAATGCTTTTTTCATCGTGATTTACTGAATTTTAAATTTAATTAATGATGGGTAAAGTTAATCAAACAAATCATTAACACAATAAACTTTTTACAAAATATTTTTGTTTCTTATAAAAATAAATTTTTAGTTATCATTGTAAATAGTTTAATTTACCACAAACTATAGCAACAACCAATTAATAAATAGTAATTTAAAAAATTATTGAAAAAATAATTAGGTGATTTTTATAAAAAATAAATAGAAGTATTATTCTTTATAAATAAAAATATAATTCTATTGATTTTATAATAATTAAACACACAATCCAGTAACATATATGGATTTTAACGCATGTTTTATACGGTAAAACAAAAAATTTACCTCATAAATGAGGTGAATTTTTTAGTGCGTTCGTATTGCTTTAAGGCTACTTTAGAAAATATTGGATGAACAAAAAAAAGCACAAGACTAAGATTAGCCTTGTGCTTTACATTGAAATTATCTAAAAAATGACTACTTCCCGATTACAACTCGTCTGGTGATTATCCCATCGCGGTTGTTGATGCGCAACATATACATACCGGACGACAAATCATTTCGGTCAAAATCCTTTTGGTAAACACCGGAAAAACCTTTATGGTGTTCCAAGAAAATGGTTTTACCACTTAAATCCAGAAGCTCTATGGTTATATCACTGTTTTTGAGCTGATCAAAACTGAGGGTAAACCGACCTTCATTGGGGTTGGGGAAAACTTCAAGACTCACTGCCAAACTGTGTTCATCAACAGATATATTTTCCGCCCAAACCCATTTGCATACTGAGTCGGAACCACAACCATTTTCACCAACTACGCAAACCTGAAAGCTGTCGGTTCTAGGAAACTGGAAACTTACAGAATCGCCCATGGCGGTACCTAGCGTATCGAAATACCAGGTTACCGAATTGGCATTTTTACCCGTAAATACAAAGTCCACCGTATGACTCACTGTTGCCCAGTCAAAATCCACGTCCAGTGTGTCTTCAATTATTGGAATGGCCTCTACCCTAACATCTGAACAGGCCTCGGATCCATAAATGATTCGTCCGTTCCACATTCTCGGACGGAAGGTGCTTCCAAAGGGGTATGATTTACCTACACCCTCCAATATGTCCATGTCGTTATTGGAAACATAAACGCTGTATTCACTGCTGGTGGATGTATAGCGAACACTCGCGTCGGTTCGGGTGAGATAAAAGGAATACGTCAATCCTCCGGTTAAGGTAAGCGGCGTGGTAAGGGTTAGCCTATGTAGGACATCTATCGTTACACTTTGGTTGGTGAAGGTTTCTAAAAGTGTCCAATCCGCAGCTGTAGCTTCCGACCCTTGATAGGAGCCTACCTTATAATATATCTCAAATCCTGCCGCTGCAGAAGTTGAGGAGGGAAGCATATCAAATCCATACACGTTTAAGGTGTTGTGAATGACAAAGTCCACCATATTACCGTTCTGACCGTTTCCGGCCAGGGTAGTTGTAAGCAGCGAGTCATTTAAGTCGTTGTACTCCACATAAACAGGCAGCGCACCTGTAGCTACGGTAATTGCATCACTTGTGGCAAAAGGCGTCCCTCCTACCGGAACATCAAACCAATTGTAATTTGCGCCGGGAATGGAAAGGGCATTAAAGGTCACCGAATCATCTCCGAAACAAATAAAGGCATCGTCCAGAACCGGTTCATAAGGCATTATCATAAGACTGTCGAGCTGAATACTGTCATTGGACGTCAACTGATCGTTGGGAAGCTGGGTGTAGGCATTTACGTTTACATAACCTCCAAAATAGCTGTTTAAGGTTCCCACCGTAACCGTATCCACTTCATTTTCCAACAAATTTCCGGTATAGGTAAACGTGATTGTTTGGTTGAAATCTCCGGTAACTTCTACGGTTATGGGCATCGAGGTTATGGCGTTAAATCCGTTGTTACGAATGGCCACAACAACATTCATGGCACTGTCACCGCATACCATTTGATCGGGAGAAATCACGCTGAGCATTTCCGCATCGTCTTCGATGGGCACACAAAGTTCAATCGGTCCGGTCCAATTACCATACCCACCAGAGATACATTTTTCGCGTATATAAACGCAAACACACATCCCCATCGGTAAATTCGACAACACATAATTATTGTTGGTGGTTACAACGGAATCCAAATTACCCATTGCCGAACCGGGAACAAAGCCACATGTATCCCATTCAACCTGCCATTCGTTAATTCCAGCGACACTTGTCCATGATATTTCCGCACCACCGGGAAACAGGGTATCAACTATAAAGTCGTATGCCCCTGAGCAAGGAAGGGGATCGAATTGATAGGCACCCGGATCCGGAGAGGTTGTACGCGCTACACCTTCTATATCCGTAGGTACGTCTGAAAGCACATTTGCGCCAATGGCTTTTACAGCACCTACGGTAGGACGGTAATAGTCAAGGCCCATTCCGCCCAGGAAAGTAGGATTGGTTTCTATACCATTGATGTCATAGCCAGCAGACTGCCAATCTGAAAAGGTGGTTATTGCACCATTACTAAATCCAAAGTCCATGTTAGCGGAATGCGGCGAATAATACACATTATTGTCAATGCTTGTAACCGGCATTGCACTGGAGAGGTACATAAAAGTTGGCGAAGCAGATGGTCGATCAATATAAAAAATATTGTTCATAATATCCATATCCCATTGCGCACCGGTAACCCAAATACCCCTAGTGGCGGAAGTCGTGGTTGATGAAGGCTGGTCGATTACAATGGTATTGTGATAAATGCCCCAGTGGGTGTTGGCTGCTCCCACCAAATACATTCCGTAAATGGTACCACTATTATTTATGTTATAAATGAGGTTATTGGCCAAAACATTTATGTTATTTGCAGAACCTGTGGCTCCCGACATGTAAATCGGATAAGCCAAACTGGTACTCGTGGTGTTTTGGTTTGAGTTGTCGTGAATTCGGTTGTCCATAACGGTTGATCCACCAATACCTGTCAGCATATAAATACCGTAGAAAGAGGAAAGTGTTGACCGACCGGATCGACTGATGTCATTTCCGCTAATGGTCATATCGTCCTGTGACCTGAGGTACATACCGTATAAATAAAAGTCTTCAAAAACACTATTGGTCACGGTATTTCCTACGCATCGTGAAGCCGCACTCGCCCCGTTCATCGCAAAACCATAATAACCTCCAATGTGGGTGTTGTTGTCAAATGTATTATAATTTCCAGCATTTCCCGCAGTAGTAGCACTCGTCGGACTATTACTCATCACCACGTTGGAAAAATTTAAGGATGTAGAATTTGCATCAGTTTCAAATTGACAATTGGTAAAGGTATTATGGTCTGCGCCATTTAAAAGGTGTACTACCCAGCCAAAAGTCCCCGCTGCATTAATGTATAGGCTGTCGATGGTCATGTAGTCGGTTCCGTTTAGCGTTAGCGTAGATCTTTCACTTGTAGAGGTCGAAGAGAAGGTCAAGGTATTCCCGTTTCCATTGATGGTAATGGTGTTGGTAGCCGACGCGCCCTGAATATCATTAAACTGAATCTGTTCCATATACGGCCCGGTACCGGGTGCAACATTGGCGACAACCGGCCCGCAAATTCCGTTGTTATTTAAAAAATTTGCGAAATCGGTAAAATTATTAAAGTTGGTACCACTGGTTGCCGCAAAAGCATTGATGGTAAACGTACCACTTATGGCCGGAGCAATGGTAATGGTCAGGGTATCGTTAAAGTTTATGGTATCGGGTTGACCATTGGGCAAGGAAGTCCAGGCCTCAATGGTATAACTTGTATTGGCGGCAAACGCCCAAGGACCGAGATTAACATTGGTGAAAATAGGGTTTAATCCACCGATGGTATCGAGAAGGGTTGTTATCCACATGCCGGTTTGGGGTACGCTATTAACGCTCCAGTCGAGGTAAACCGAATCAATTTGATTGATGCCAAAATTCTGCACGCGCACAATAATATCCTCGGTTCCGGGACAAAAGGCAGTTGGGGCAACCAGTGCAGCCACACCAGCATCGTTGTTAGAAGTGGGCGCACTCCAAATTTCAATCTCGCGGAAATTGGGGTTTGACTGCTGATTTAAACCCGTCATCTGCAAAGCAGTAATGCGCAACTTATCTGAAGTGATTCTTGGAAATGTAATGGTGTTTTTACACTGCTGCGGCATATTTGAGAATGTGTGATGATTCACCCAAGAAGTGCCATCCCAATATTGCAATAATCCCCCAGTAAGTGAGCGGGAATTGTTATTCGCATGGTAAAAGACAATTTCATCAAAGGATTCCACATTGGGCCACTCCCAAAGCATCCAATCTACACCGGGTGTTGCTGACGGTGGTGTGGTAGTCCAGACAAAAGCCGTTTGAGTTCCACAAGTACCCGTATCCTGATTGTTGATATTGGTCCAATTCCACGGATCACTATTCGAAACCGTAGCACTTGGCGCAATATTGGTTTGCCCGAAACCACTAATCGCATAAAATAAACAAAAAATCAGCAAAAGAGGCTTTACCAATTTTGTGCTTTCAACATTTGCGTGTAATTGTTTTTTCATAACAGTTTAATTTTAGTTGATTATAAAATTAGGTGGGAAAAAAATTCACACCATAGATGAGTATTCTTCAAAATTACAGAATTTAAAACACAAATCCATTAAAAACACAAAAAAAATATCATCAACTAAATGTAAGTTTTTATCTAGCAGCTAGGAATACAATTAAATTGAGTAATTTAATTAACAATATTAATTATTTATACAATCAACTAATTTACAGGTTTCCTTTTAAAACAAACCAAACCATTACAAAAACATTTTATAATTTTGTTGTACAAATAAATTTACACCCAGCAGTAAATACCTACTTTATTATATTGAAGACCTCGTGTTTTATGAAAAAAAATACCAACCTTCAAAAAAAACAATGCAATCAAAAAATAAAAATATTAACAATTTCTTAATGCTAATCCAACGATTTAACACCTAAAAATTGATTCCACCTAACCAGAAACAAAAAAGCGCAAACCCATATAGAGGTTTGCGCTTTTTTGTTTTTGACTTTTCTTGAAGTCACAATAAAATAACAGGACTATTTCCCGATTACAACTCGTCTGGTGATTATCCCTTCGCGGTTGTTGATACGCAACATATACATTCCCGAAGACAAATCATTTCGGTCAAAATCCTTTTGGTAAACACCGGTAAACCCTTTGTGGTGTTCAGTCCAAACCGTTTTTCCACTCAAATCCAATAACTGTATGGTTACATCACTGCTTTGTTGCTGGTTAAAGCTTAGGGTAAATCTCCCTTCGTTTGGATTGGGGTAAACGGAAAGACTGCCCGCCAAACTGTGTTCGGCTACAGAAATGTTTTCTGCCCATATCCATTTGCAAACAGTATCGTTTTCACAGGCGCCATAAGCGATGAGGCACACCTCAAAAGAGTCAGTTCTGGGAAATTGATAACTTACCGTATCGCCAGAGGCCACCGCTAAGGTATCAAAAAACCAAACTACACTATCCGCATTTATACTGGTGTTAAAGAAAGTAACAGTATGGCTAATTTGATTATACTCAAATTCCGCAACGATACTGTCGGGGGGCACAATGGCTGAAACCGGCGTTCTAACTCCTGAACAGGCCTGCGAACCATAATGAACTCTACCCTTCCAACTTCTGGGGCTTAAATTGGAAGTCCAACTTCCTGCTTTGGTATTTCCGGTGAGAATTTCCATATCCGCATTTGCGCCCAAACTCGAACCCAAAGGATCGCCTGAGGCATAACTAAAACTTCCGGTGACGGGCTGAAGGTATATACCATATACTTGTCCGGCGCTTACGGGAATAGGATTCGCCAAGTTAAACTTCGCATAAGTTGCAGAACCCAACAACTGGACATTGGGAACAGTTTCAACGAAAATCCATGAGGCCGGATTCGTTTGATGTCCTTGCAATGACCCAACTCTGTAGTAAACATCAATATCAGAAACTGTAGTCGAAGTACCCATTACAGAAAAACCTGTGAGGGTAACAGCGTTAAAAATATCCAGATCAAACATATTACCGCCGTTGCCGGTTGAGGTATTTCCGGTCGCCGTGGATTGTAAAGAATCATTGATATCGTTGTAACCAACATAAAAAGTTGGATTACCGATATTGGGTACAGTCACGGAATCACCTGTAAAAATCGGCACTCCTCCCATGGGCACATCATACCAATTATACATGATATTCGGAATGTGCAATGCATTAAACGTAACATTCGGTTCGTTTGGACATGCGTAAGTGTCAAATATCAGCGGTTGGTATGGCAATATAACCAGACTATCGTGGCTAACCGTATCATTGGAGGTCAGTTGATCATTGGGCAGGCTTACACTCGCCACCACATTAATGAATCCGCCCCAATAGCTATTGATGGTGCCTACTGTCACGGTATCTACTTGGGTTTCTAATAAATTTCCCGTGTAGGTGAAGGTAAAAGTTTGATTAATGTCACCACTTATATCAACGGTGATGGGTAAATTGGTAATGGGATTAAATCCGTTATTGCGAATTTCAACCATAACCGGCATTAAGCTATCACCACAACCCATGTCTTCAGGAGTAACCAAGGAAACAAGCTCTGCATCGTCTTCAATGGGCACACAAATTTCCAGAGGTAATGACCATGGTCCATATCCGCCTTGTGGACATTTTTCCCTAACAAACAAGCAAATACAAACACCCATTGGCGGATTAACAACAGAGTAGTTGTTGTTGACCGTAACCACAGAATCTAAAGTACCCATGTTAGAGCCGGGAATAAAACCACAGGTACCCCACTCTACTTGCCATTCACTGCTCAAACTGGACCAGCTTACCAAAGCGCCACCAGGCCAAACGCTGTCTAGGGTTAAGTCTCCCGCACCTGTACATGGAAGCGGCGTAAACTCGTAAGCACCGGGATCCGGTGAGGCTGAACGAGCCACACTGTCGTAGTCCAACGGAACATAAGTCAACATATTGGTGCCTAAACCATTGATAGCACCAGCGCCGGGACGAAGGAAATCCGTTCCCATTCCTCCGATGAAAGTAGGGTTAAAGAAAGTTCCGTTTTGGTCATAGGCCAGATTATTTGCCATTTGCCAATCGGCAAAGGTGCTATGGTCAGTAGAGTGATATCCAAAGGCAACATTTGAATTACTAATATCATCTGCCCAATATGCGTTGTTGTCAATTTCGACCAAAGTTGTTGCGGTATTGATGTAAACCAAATGTTGAGCACCACCATTCCCTCTGTTGAGGTACATGATGTTATTTTTAAACTCACAAGAATTGGCATTACTCGTCACGTAAAAAAGGCGTGTATTTCCGCTTCCAGGGGCATTGGGTTCGTCAATGTTGATGGTGTTGTGAAGCCATTTGACAAAACTATTGTTTGAAGAGTAAACAGCGTAAAGCAATCCCCCACCCTGAATGTTATAGATTTGGTTGTTAGCGACAACCAACGGATCATTAAAATTCATCGAAGTTGTATTGGTTCTAAAATCCATTACATAGATGGTAGAGGTGCTGGTAGGCTGTCCATTGTGGGTATCGTGAATTCGGTTGTTCATGATTTTGCCATTCGGCATACCATTTCTCGCGGTCAAAGCATAAATAATCGTTCCGTTTGTTCTACCGGGCCTGCTGATGTCATTCCCGATGATTTCCATATCGGCCTGCGCACTTGCGTAGATTCCGTAATAACTCCAATCCAGTAGTTCGCAGTTGATAATTCGGTTTCCGGGCGAGTTGTTGTTGGCGGAAAGACCATTCATAGCAATACTGTAATATCCTCCCTCAAAAAAACAATTTTCGATGGTGGTGAAGCTAGCAGCATTGCCGTAAGTTGTTGCACTGGTAGCTGACCCACTGGCAACCAGACCCGCAGCGTTGGCTGAGGTAAGTGTTGTGCTGGATAAAAAAGAACAATTATAAAAGCCGTTATTACTGGTTCCATTGGTGAGGTGAACGGCCCACGCAAACGAAGCTCCATTTGCTTCAATAATCAAATCATTAATGGTCATCCATTTGGTTCCGCTTAATGTAAGGGTCGTCCGGTCTCCGGTTGCCGTGGCGGAATAAACTAGGGAATTTCCGTTACCGTTTATGGTGATGGTATTTACCGTGTCAGCGCCTACGATATCTTCAAATTCAACTTGTTCATTGTAAGGCCCGGTTCCGGCAGCAACATTAGCAATCACAGGTCCGCAAATCCCATTGACATTAAGGAAAGTTGCAAATTCGGTAAAGCTACTAAAGTTTGTACCGCCAGTTGCTGCAAAAGAATTTATGGTAAAAGTGCCGGCAATAGCAGCTGCGATGGTGCGGGTCAATGTATCATTGAAATTTGTTGTGTCTGCGGTATTGTTGGGCAAGAAAGTCCAGGCTTCGATGGTGTAACTTGTGTTTGGGGCAAAAACCCATGAACCAAGGGTGATATCGGCAAAGTGTGATCCCAATCCGCCAATCGTATCCAAAGTCTGGGTTACGGTTGTACCGGTTTGAGGCACCCCGTTTACTGACCACCCTACTTGTACCGTATTGATTTGGTTGACGCCAAAGTTCTGAACGCGAACAATAATATCTTCTGTTCCTGGGCAAAATGCAACGGGGCTCACTAATGCAGCAACGCCAGCATCATTCGGTGAAGTAGGCGCACTGAAAATCTCAATCTCCCGAAAATTGGGGTTTGAGGTCTGACCTGATCCCGTCATTTGAAAACTGGTAATCCGCATCCTGTTTGTGGTTAGGCGCGGAATGGTTAAAGAATTTACACACTGCATGGGTAAATTGGAGTACGTATAGTGGTTTTGCCAACTCGTACCATCCCAATATTGAATAAGTCCGCCGGTAAGAAACCTACCTGTAGCATTGGCGTGATGAAAAACGATTTCATCAAAAGATTCAGCATTGGGCCATTGCCACTCTATCCAGTCTGTTCCGACAACAGAAGAAGGTGGGTTTGAGGTGCTAATCCAAACCAATTGTGTACCACAGGTACTGTAGTTTTGATCGTTGAATGCCTCGCAATTTACACTTGTTCTACAATCACTTCCAGAAACCGTAGCGGCCGGAGCAATGTTAGTTTGGGCTTGAGCCTTTCCAGGTAAAAACACCCCCCCAAAAAATAAGGCATATCCTGAGAAAATCCCTATCCATTTTGTAAGACTTGGTAATGTTAACTTCATAGTTGGTTTACTTTTTTAACTTTTTTAAAAATTATCATCGTAAATGTACTCGATAATTTAGCAACAATTAAATAAAAATAAATCCGCTTTAAAATATTTTTTAATTATACCTAAAAAATCGCATTGCCTTTAGTTTACACTGAAAACTAATATAATGCAAACCCATTTAAAATCAAATCACAGAATCTATTTTTTAAAAATATAAAAATTCAAATTGAAAAAGGTTGAATCATCCAATAATCTTATTACGTAAGAATAGGACTAACAACTTTAATAAAAATAATGAATATGCTTTAAGTATAATAAATCACCAAACTCTTTTTAACTTTTTTTTTGTTATTTAGGTAGCTAGGAAACCTTTAAACACCGCATAAAAATGAAAAAGCACAAGGCTAAGATTAGCCTTGTGCTTTACATTGAAATTATCTAAAAAATGACTACTTTCCGATTACAACTCGTCTGGTGATTATCCCATCGCGGTTGTTGATGCGCAACATATACATACCGGACGACAAATCATTTCGGTCAAAATCCTTTTGGTAAACACCGGAAAATCCGCTGTGGTGTTCCGTCCAGATGGTTTTACCACTTAAATCCAACAGCTGTATGGTCACATCACTGTTGAGTTGTTGGTCAAAACTGAGGGTAAATTTCCCTTCGTTAGGATTTGGAAACACCCGGAGACTGGCTGCCAAACTGTGTTCGGTAACCGACACATTCTCGGCCCAAATGGTTTTACATATTGTGTCGATTCCACAAGCACTTTCAGCTATCAAGCAAACAGTAAATGAATCGGTTACAGGGAATTGATAGTGCACTGTATCGCCACCTACAACTGTAGCAAGGGTGTCAAAAATCCATGTAATCTGGGTAGCATTTACACTGGTGTTGTAAAACTCAACGGTGTGACTGATCTGATTAAATTCAAATCCGGCAACCACTGAATCGCTGAGTAGCGTGGGCACAACCGGGGTACGTATATCAGAGCAAGACTCTGAACCGTAGTGTACGCGACCTTTCCAGCTTCTCGGTGAAAGTGTAGAACCAAACACTCCGGATTTGGTCACACCGGTGAGGATTTCCAAATCTGCATTAACCCCTAAACTGGAACCAATTGGATTGCCGGATGCGTAACTGATATTACCGGTAACGGGTTGTATGTAAATACCGTAAACCTGATTTGCCGGTAAAAACAAAGGTGTTGACAAGTTCATTTTTACAATGTTAGCCGCACCTTGTAGCATCACATTGGGAATGGTTTCCACCAAAGTCCATGACGCACTATTGTTTTCATGGCCTTGTAGTGAACCCACTTTATAATAAATCTGAACATCGGTCATTCCACTGCTGGCGCCGTAAATAGAAAATCCGGTAACCGATAGGGAATTGAAGATATCCAAATCAAACATACTTCCACCGTTACCCGTAGAAACGTTTCCGGTTGCAGATGATTCCAAGCTATCCATCATATCATTGTAGGCTAGAAAATAGTTGGTCGTTCCTGCGGTAGATACCTTAATAGAATCACCTACATGAATGGGAGATCCTCCCGTGCTTACATCAAACCAGTTGTAAATAACATTTGGAATGTGCATGGCTCGTAGCGTAATTGAATCCATTCCCGGACAAAATTCTGCCTCATCCGCTTTGGGCTGAAAAGGTAAAATAATCAAGCTATCTGCGTGCATGGAGTCATTGGAAACCAACTGGTCATTGGGTAAACTGGTAAAGGCTTCAATAGAAATCCATCCACCCCAATAAGAATTGATGGTTCCCACCGTGACTGTATCAACCTCATTTTCCAATAAATTACCGGTATAGGTCATATTAAAGGTTTGATTGATATCTCCAGTAACATTTACGGTAATGGGCATTGATGTAATGGGGTTAAATCCATTATTTCTTATTTCAACCATTACCGGCATTAAGCTATCACCGCAATCCATATCTTCCGGAGAAACAATACTGACCAGTTCTGCATCATCTTCGATGGGCACACAGATTTCTATTTCTTGCGACCAATCGCTGAAACCGCCGGCAGGACAAACTTCGCGAATGAACACACAAACACAAACACCCATCGGGAGACTATCGAGAAGGTAGCCATTGTTATTGGTTACTGTGACCAAATTACCCATGGCAGAACCCGGCGTAAATCCACAAATATCCCACTCAATTTCCCATTGGTTGACAGGTGCAACGCTCGTCCATGACAATGCTGCCCCGCCCGGATACAATGTGTCAACTGTAACACCATATACACCGGAACAAGGAAGTGGATTGAACTGAAACACACCGGGATCCGGGGTCGTTGTTCTCGCCACGCCTTCAATGTCTGTTGGAACATCCGACAAGACATTTGCCCCAGCATTTTTTATGGCACCTACTGTTGGGCGATAGGCGTCATTCCCCGTTCCACCAACAAAGGTAGGATTAGCTTCTAGTCCATTTAGATCAAATCCACTGGATTGCCAATCGGCAAAGGTATTTTGATTTCCACCACTAAACCCAAAGGTAACAGTACTCATATTGGGTGAGAAATACACGTTGTTGTCAACATTTGATGTGGCTGGAAGTGGCTGCGTAAAATAGGAAAAGAACCCGGGTGCGGATTGCCTATTGAGGTAAAAGATATTATTGACAATATCCATATTAGGCTGAGCACCAGAAACAAAGTTCAACCTGGTTGCAGAGGAAGATGTTGAGCCGGGCTGATCGACCACAACGGTATTGTGATAAACCTTCCAAAAATTGTTGCCTGTTCCAATAAAATACAAGGCATAAATAACGCCGCCATTGTTGATATTATACAGTAAGTTATTGGCCAAAATACTTGGACTTGCAGCAGTGGCTTGTGCATTCGACAAATAAATTGGATAAGCCGCATTGGTATTAGTGGTGTTCTGTGTGTTGTTGTCGTGAATGCGGTTATTGATGATCTGACAACCGGCATGACCCTGTGTAAGGAAGATTCCGTAGAAGGTGGACAAGGTTGTTCTGCCCCCTCTGGAAAGGTCATTTCCATCTATTACCAAACTATCCTGCGAACGCAAATACATGCCATACAAATAAAAGTCCTCAAAGGTTGAATTGATGACCTTATTTCCAATATTTCGTTGTGCCGTACTTATGCCGCTCATGGTAATACCGTAATAACCGCCAATATGGTGATTGTTTTCAAAGGTATTGTAATTACCAATGTCACCAGTAACTGTTCCCGATGTGGGACTACCACTCATCACAACATTACTAAAGTTGAGGGATGTTGAATTGTCATCCGTTTCAAAGACACAATTTTTAAAGGTATTGTGGTCTGCATTATTGGTAATCCACATCACCCAACCGAAAGCAGTTCCATTTGCCTGTACGATGAGGCTATCTATGGTGACATAATCGGTTCCGTTAAAGGTTATGGTGTTGCGGTCTGCAGTACCCGAAGCAGAATGCGAAAGCGTATTGCCGTTTCCGTTTATGGTAATGGTATTTGCCGCTGATGTGCCCTGTATTTCGTCCAACTCAAATTGCTCATTATACGGCCCCGAACCCGGAAGAACATTTATCGTTACCGGCCCGCAAACTCCGTAGGTATTTAGTGCATCCGCCAAATCTGCAAAACTCGTGAAGTTGGTCGCTGTTGGCACGGCCAATTGATTCATGGTAAAAGTACCCGCCAATCCGGCTCTGTATCCAATGATTTCTGCAAAATTATTGGTCAAATCAATATCCGGCCCGGGATTAACACTATCGATATTTACCTCAATATCATAAGAAACACCAGCCGCAATGGTAAAGGTTCCCACTGTAATTGGAATCAAATTTCCGGGGTAAAAACTGTCGGTTACTACGATCGGTGTTTGCGCTACATTGTTGATGCTCCAGCTGATGTAAATTGTATGCGCCGTATCGGATGCAAAGTTGCCAACCTCCACAGTCACATTGGCCGTTCCCGGGCAAGAAGCGTCTGGACTAAGGAAACGCACAATGCCCATATCGATTCCTTGTGGCGGTTCAAACTGATAGGCGCCCGGATCCGGTGCTGGTGTGCGCGGAAAACCTTCTATATCAGTAGGCACATCCGACAAGACATTTGTTCCCAAAAACTTAATGGCCGCAGCACGCGGACGTAAAGGTGCAGGACCTGCACCTACAAAATCTGGATTAAATTCTAGTCCGTTTACATCAAGACCAGCAGTTTGCCATGCGGCAAAACTACCTATGTTAACTCCGTTGTAACCAAAGGTAACCGCACTATTCGGGTGGAAATAGTTGTTGTTGTTGATGTCAACATTATGAGCACTACTGGTAAAATACACCTGATACTGCGTACCCCCTGCACCCCTGTCGAGATAGAAAATGTTATTTTTTATCTCCATATTGTTTTGAGCACCGGATACGAATACATTCCGCATCAAAGAGGTGGAAGTGGAATTCGGCATATCAATCACCACGGTGTTGTGGAGAATTTTCCAGAAATTATTGGCCGCTCCTAATAAATACATGGTATAAATTGTACCTCCATTATTAATGTTATAAATGAGGTTATTGGCCATAATATTTGGATTGCCAGCTGTTCCGGTTGCACTCGACATATAAATCGGATATGCCGCATTGGTTGTGGTCATATTCTGGTTGGAGTTATCGTGAATACGGTTGTTCATGATTCTCGCACCTTCAATACCAGTTGTAAAAAACAAGCCATAAAAAGTTGATAAGGTCGTACGAGTTGCTCTACTCAAATCATTACCGTCTATGGTGAGACTGTCTTGCGACCTTACATACATCCCGTAAAGGGCAAAATCCTCAAAAACACTATTGAGTACCTTATTGCCCACATTTTTGGAAGCAGCTGATGGACCGTTCATGGTAATTCCGTAATAGCCTCCAATATGTGTATTGTTCTCAAAAGTATTATAACTTCCACTATTTCCAGCGAGCGTTGCCGAGGTCGGACTTCCACTCATTACAACATTAGAAAAGAAAGTAGAGGTACTGGCTGTGGAAGTTTCCATCGTACAATTTTTAAAGGTATTGTGATCAGCGCCTTGGGTCATAAACAACACCCAACCATAAGACACACCGGTGGCCACAATGTTTAAGCTGTCCACGGTGAGGTAATCCGTTCCGTTGAGCGTTAAGGTTGTTCGATTGGTGGCATCTCCCGCATAAGATAAGGTGTTCCCATTTCCGTTGATGGTAATGGTGTTTACTGAAGACGAGCCCACGATTTCATCAAACTCAACGCGCTCAACATAAGGACCTGAGTTTGGCACCACATTGGCGATTACCGGCCCGCAAATACCGTTTACATTTAGGAAGTTTGCAAAATCTGAAAACGATTGAAAATTACTTCCTCCGGTTGCTGCTCCACT
>JAFIEY010000049.1 GCA_020832345.1 Cryomorphaceae bacterium
GTCTGCTCTAAAAAGTCCCTTTCTGCCAAAATCTTCCTTGTCGGTAGATTTTTGAATCCTCACTAACAGCTGGTTAGCTCCGGCTCAAAAATCCCCTCCGCGTCGATTTTGATTGAAATCATCCTTTTTAGAGTGGACTCATATTTATACAGTATTTTTGTGGCCCAAAATTACAACTATGAGCCCACAAAACACACCCAGAATTTTAGTTCCAACAGGATTTAGTGACCAGTCATTAAAAGCATTCGAACAGGCCGTAAATTTTGCCCGGGTAATGAAGGCAAAAATCATTTTACTTTCTGTCATCGAGCGCGACGGAATGTTTGCTCGTATTTTTGAGGACAAAGAACTCACAAAAAAGATTATGGATAAGGCTAAAAAGCAATTACAAAAACTTGCTGAAACCAAGTCCAAGGAAACCGGCGTAGAGATTGAAACTACTGTTAGCGAGGGCGTAGTGTATGAAGAGATTGCAAAAGCAGCCGAAATGTTTGATGTGGATATGGTCGTCATGGGAACCAATGGAAAACCCTCCAACATACGCAAGCGGATGATTGGCAGCAACGCGTACCGGGTCGTTACCCTTTGTGAACCTCCTGTGGTAACCATAAAAGGAGATGCGGAAATCAGCCAAATCAAAAATCTGGTATTCCCCATAGTTGCAGACCGTAAATCGAGAGAAAAAACCGGGATGGCGCTTCGGGTTGCGCGCTTGTTTAACGCCCACATCCATGCCGTTGCCTTCATCACTAAAGAAAGTGACCGAAAAATGTTGACCGCACAACTGCGTCAAATTGAAAAATTTATTCGAGAAAAAGGTGTATCGGTTTCCAGCGAAGTTGTGGAACCCGAAAATCGCAAGCCCATAGCCAAACTCACCATTGAGTACGCACATCGCATCAACGGTGACATGATCCTTATTACCGAGGAAGGTGAAGAACCCGACTTGGCGGATATGCTCCTTGGCTCAGATGTTCGCGATATGCTCTACTATTCTGACATCCCCGTGATGTCTGTAACCCCATCACCCGAAAAATTCCGCAGTGTTTTTGAGGGCTAAATCAAAATGATTTTTCTTAAAAACTTAAAACAGAAAAAGAAGCAACGGTTGGTTTCGTTTCACATCCCCAAAACCGCCGGCACTTCTTTTTCTGAAATTTTAAGTGACCAATACGGGAAATACCTCTACAAAATTTACGAACAACCGCTATTGGATGACTGCAAATACGGTCAAATCCCATTTGATGACCTCATCCAATACCGCGCGTTTCACGGCCACTTTCCCGCCCGAACCCAATGGCTGGAAGCTTTTCCCGATGCTGTTTTTATCACCTGGATTCGAGATCCTTTGGAAAGATTAAAATCGCATTACACTTTTTTACAAAGAATTCCTGTCAAAGGAAAAATTGCCCAACTTTTCCAAAAAAATCAACCATCGTTTTTGGCGTTTGCTACCGAAAGTATTTACCAGCCTGCAAACGCTATATATCAAACCTACCTAGACAACTTCCCTCTGAATCGCCTGACCTTTATAGGCCAAACAGAACATTTTGATCGGGACATTAAGCGCTTTGCAAAAATCATGGACTGGCCGGAAATCCCGGAAATTCCGAAACGCAATCGTGCACCTAAATCATTCAGCATTGATTCGGAAACGGAGTTTAAAGTTGTTGCTGCACTTAAAGCGGAATATGAATTGTATTTTAAACTCATTCAAATAATAAAAAACTACCACGACACTGCATGGCTCTAACACAGCTGTGCTAAGTATTTCTTTTACCAAAAATATCACTTTTACCGGAAACGGACTAAGCATTTATGAGTAAAGACCCAGAAAATATCGTGTATAGAAGCTTTTTCATGGTTTGATGATTTTGTGTGAATAAAAGTGTTGCTTGTATTGTATTCGAAAAAAATACACCCCTGAAGGCAGCGCTCGAATATCTATGAGTTCCTCGTTTTTTGCCAAAATGCCCGTACGTATTTCCTTGCCCATTGCATCCGTCAGTTTCCATACGGAATATGTTTCGAGCGGGAACGTCGCTGAAACACTGAACACATCGGTTACGGGATTGGGATGAATGGAAAATACACTGGGTTGCGCTTCTTCCCATTGCTGTGTGTGCAGCCCCCGAAGCCAACAGGTATCTGTAAAGGGTGCCATATATTCTACAGAGTCCTTGGTTTTCATGCAAATGACTGCGCTATGGTCTTCACGAAGTGTATACATCGTCATAGTTCTAGTATTTCCTATGCCCTCAATAAAATATGACCTATTTGCAGAAAATGTGGAACCATTTGGCATAGGCACTGAGTAATAGTCTATAAGGGAGATGTGTTTTCTGCCTTTTAGCGTAAAAATAGAATCTACAATTGCAGGATTCATGAACACATACGGTGGTATCGTATCTCCAACTTGAACATTCAAATGCATAATCAATCTCTCAAAGGTAATATTGCCGCTTGAATTAAAGCGGTATTCAATTACTTTTCCTTCTACTGTATCTTCGTAATAGAGAAAACTAATACTTGGAGGAATTTTATATGCAATATTTAAGTGTTGACCATTTATAATTGTATCAGCTTTTATGGTCTTCCCGTTAATAATTGTGTCTTTTCCAAAATAATGTATTTTTTCAATACCACCCAGATTTCCGGAAAATCCATATATGGGTTGCGTCCACACTATCGGCGCCTTGTCCGGATCAAATACCCGTTGATATTGCGCGTGAACAACACCCGTGAAAGTCGTAAGAAAAAGGAGGGATGATAGGAAGTATATGTTTTTCATGTTTCTTGAATTAGTTTAGACCACAATCCCATATAAAAGCACGGCAAATATACAAAAATATTTAAACTTTAGTTATTTTTTATAATTTCACGTCATTGCCACAAACCTTGCAGAACAGTAAAGTCCCGAAACGCTTCATTGTTTGACGACTTTATGCGAATACACCTCCTGCTTATACTGTACTCGAAAAAAATACACCCCCGAAGGCAGCGCACGAATATCAATGGACTCCTCGTCGTTTGCCAAAATGCCCGTACGTATTTCCTTGCCCATTGCATCCGTCAGTTTCCATACGGAATATGTTTCGAGCGGGAACGTCGCTGAAACACTGAACACATCGGTTACGGGATTGGGATAAATGGAAAATACACTGGGTTGGGCTTCTTCCCATTGCTGTGTGTGCAGCCCTTGGAGCCAACAGGTATCCGTGAACGGAGCCATATAAACAATGGAGTCTCTGTTTTTCACACATATCAAAACAAATGTATAAAAATGAGGATGTAAAAATCCAATTGACTTTGTATTACCAATCCCTTCTATAAATGTGAATGGGGATTGGTAATACTGATTATTTGGGAGGGAAATATAATCATCAAAGTATTTACATCGAATCACTTTTCTTCCAGAAATATAGTAAATACTATCTACAACAATATCGGGGTTAAGAGGATATGACAACGTATCTCCAATATCCAATGACATGTCCATAATCGTTTCCTGATACTGAATATTTCCACTTGGGTCAAACCCATATTCAATAATTCTTCCATTTACCGTATCCTCCTGAAAATATGTAATCGGCGAATTTGATCCATAAGCAATCAAATAACTCTCGCCATTAATTACAGTATCTCTTTTATGCTTGGATCCATGTATGATGGTGTCCTTCCCATAAAAATGATAATAATCCATACCCGGTAAACCAGGAATTCCTTGAGCACCATAGCTCATCCACACTATCGGCGCCTTGTCCGGATCAAATACCCGTTGATATTGCCCGTGAACAACACCCGTGAAAGTCGTAAGAAAAAGGATGAGTGATAGGAAGTAAATGTTTTTCATGTTTCTTGATTTTGCCCGATTATAATCATGTGTTAAAACACGACCAAACATACAAAATTAATTTCATTTTCACATCCATCCGAAAGTTTTTTGGTATCATAAAAACAGCCTAACCCTTCCGTGTTTTCTCCTTCATATTAAACAATAGCTCGTCACAAGGCTTCCTTTATATAAACCTTTGATGCCTGAAAGACGAATGCGTTCATTTTTTCCAAGGTTGGGATGGTTATGACCACAAATATCATTTTTACCGGAAATTGGAACAAAAAAACTGTCGGCTTAAAGAAAATCCGTTTTATCTTTGCAACATGTCCAATACGTCATTTTCTAAAATCATGCTCTTTATCGCACTGGCTGTAATTCAGTTACACGCCATTGTTCCGCATGATCACGAACCGAACTGTACGTTGGAAAATGGACAAGATATTATCTCTACTGAAAATTGTGTTCATCTTTTTTGGCATCCGGATTTAGGTGAAGACCATTTGGACCAATTCAATATTTCTGCTTCTAATGTTTTTATTCCTGTCGTTTTTGCGGACTTTAATATTGAGACCATTGAAGTGAAGTATTTGGGCTGCAAACACCTTGTTCCCCAAAATCTCAACCTTCCCCCTCCCCCATCTCAAGTCTTTTGTGGCCTTCGCGCCCCTCCGATTTTCGCGTAATTCCCGGCGTCGTGTTTTTCACTATTTGATGACAAATTATCGATTCATCAATCTTTTTCACGAAGCCTGTTCAAACGTTCAACCCCGTTTAATTCGCGAAAAAATGTTCCATGTTTGCCAACATCATAAAGCTTTCATTAGAAAATAAGCTGGTCGTTCTGTTGCTCACTTTTGCAATGACCGTCGCCGGTATTTACGCCCTCCGAACCATCTCCATTGATGCCGTTCCGGACATCACCAACAATCAGGTTCAGGTAGTTACCACTTCCCCATCCCTGGCACCTCAAGAGGTTGAACAATTCATCACCTACCCTTTGGAAATTGCCATGGCCAATCTGCCAGAGGTGGAAGAAATTCGTTCCATTTCCCGCTATGGACTTTCGGTGGTCACCATCGTCTTTTCGGAAAAAGTACCTACCCTCGATGCGCGTCAATACGTAAAGGAAAAAATCGACGAAGTGAGATCTGACATACCCCCGGCTTTTGGGGCGCCTGAACTTATGCCCATTACGACCGGGCTGGGGGAAATTTACCAATATGTACTCAAGGTTGATTCAGCCCATCGCGATCATTACGATGCAATGGATTTACGAACCATTCAAGATTGGATTGTAAAGCGACAACTTGCCGGAATACCCGGAATCATTGAAGTGAGTAGTTTCGGCGGCTACCTAAAACAATACGAGGTAGCGGTTGACCCACACCAACTGGCTGCCAATAATCTTACCCTAACCGATGTATTTAACGCACTGGCCGCCAATAACCAAAATACCGGTGGAAGTTATATCGAAAAAGGCCCACATGCTACCTATATTCGCACGGAAGGGCTTATTCGCACACTGGACGATATTGAAGAAATTCATTTGGCCAACCGCAATGGAATACCCGTGCGCATCGCGGATATCGGAGCGGTTCGTTTTGGCGCACCACCCAGATATGGCGCCATGACCATGGACGGAGAAGGGGAAACAGTTGGCGGCATCACGCTAATGCTCAAGGGTGAAAATGCCGACAAAGTAAACAAAGCAGTTATTAAAAGGGTAAAAGAAATTGAAAAAGCCCTACCTGAAGGCATCCAAATCTACCCTTATCTTGAAAGATCAGGTTTAATAAATCGGACCATTGTAACCGTCAGAAACAACCTTCTCGAAGGCGGAATGATTGTGATTCTGGTTTTGGTATTATTACTCGGAAATTTCCGCGCAGGATTGGTGGTCGCGTCCATCATTCCCCTTTCCATGCTCTTTGCCCTTATTTGCATGAAATACTTTGGTGTAACTGCAAACCTCATGTCATTGGGCGCCATTGATTTTGGAATTGTGGTGGACAGTGCCGTGGTCATTGTGGAAAATTTAATCACTGTGCTCTCGGTGGGATTTGTTGGAAAAACCCTCTCCCAGGCACAGCTCGATCGGGAAATTGCCAAATCTGCCGCAGGTATTTATAAATCAGCGGCCTTCGGTGTTTTGACCACCATCGTGGTGTTTATCCCCATATTATCTCTTACGGGAATTGAAGGAAAGATGTTTCGACCCATGGCGCAAACACTGAGTTTTGCTCTGGTAGGCACTTTGCTGCTCTCGCTTACGTATGTCCCGGTAATCAGTTCTTTGGTTATTTCGAAAACCGTCAAAAAGGAACGCGGACTGCCCTTAAAAATCATGCAAAAAGCCGAGGCCATTTATTTGCCCGTATTAAAATGGACATTAGAACATTGGAAATGGATGGTTTCCGGTGCTACCCTGCTTTTAATTCTGGCAATCGTAGGCTTCTCCCGATTGGGTGCGGAGTTTATTCCCGACTTAGAAGAAGGTGATTTGGCAGTTCAAGTCGCCATTCAGCCGGGAAGTTCACTTTCTGAAAGTATAGCAACTGCGACTAAGGTTGAACGGATTTTAAAAGATAACTTCCCCGAAGTAACTCATGTCGTCTCCAAAATTGGTACGGCAGAAATCCCCACCGACCCCATGGCCATGGAGGATATGGACATCATGGTTATTTTAAAGGATAAAAACGAATGGGTTTCTGCACAAACGCGTGAAGAATTGGTGGATAAAATGAAAGTAGCACTGGACGATATTCTGGGGACGTTCGTCGAATTTTCTCAACCCATCCAACTCCGATTTAATGAATTGATGACCGGAGCAAAGACGGATATTGCAGTAAAAATCTACGGTGAGGATCTCGATATTCTTTATGAAAAAGCCAACATTGCGGCCAAACTTATTGAGGGTATTCCCGGCGCTGACGACATAAAAGTAGAGCAAACGGATGGTCTTCCCCAAATGATGCTTCGATTCGACCGACAAGCACTCGCGAGATACGGCGTTTCCATTCAGGAAGTCAACAACATCGTGAGAAGTGCTTATGCAGGTGCTTCTGCCGGGATGGTTTATGAGGGTCAGCGGCGATTTGATTTGGTGGTTCGCCTAAACAACGAGGCCCGGGAACGCATGGACATCCACGAACTCTTTGTCAACACCGCCAATGGTCAAAGGGTACTATTGAGCGAACTACTGGAAATCTCTTATGAGGAAGGCCCCATGCAAATCAGTCGGGACAATACCCAAAGGCGGATAAACATTGGCGTAAACGTAAGAAACAGAGACGTAGCCAGTTTGGTCAGGGAAATTGAGACCACACTGCAAAGCAAACTCGTGCTACCTCCGGGTTACCGAATTCGTTACGGCGGACAATTTGAAAATTTACAAAAAGCCACCAGTCGCCTTAAAGTTGCTGTTCCCATTGCCCTTGCGATGATATTTCTCCTTTTATACTTTGCATTTGGCAAGGTAAAATACGTATTGATGATCAGCAGTTCGGTTCCCTTTTCCGCCATAGGAGGCGTGGCAGCCCTTTATCTTAGGGGCATGCCATTTTCCATTTCTGCGGGCATTGGCTTCATCGCCCTTTTTGGTGTTGCCGTACTAAACGGAATCGTCCTTATTTCCGCCATCAACCAGCTCCGGGACGAAGAAGGCATGGAGGTTGGCGCTGCAATCATTGAAGGAGCGCGATCCCGTTTACGTCCGGTTTTAATGACCGGACTGGTTGCCGCGCTGGGATTTCTCCCCATGGCCTTGAGCACATCAGCCGGAGCCGAAGTCCAAAAACCATTGGCAACCGTCGTGATTGGTGGTATCGTTTCAGACACCATACTAACGCTTTTATTACTTCCCATTATGTATATGAGATTTCCCAAACGCAAACGGGTTTCCAAATTGATGGTGATTTTACCCGTGATGATGTTATTTCCCTTGGTTGGAAATGCCCAGAACTGGAATTTACAATCCGCCAAAGAAATGGCAGCCGAAGCCCATCCCATGGTTCAAAATGCAAGATTGCGACAACTGCAAGCAGCTGAAGAACGAAAACGCGCGGTGCAAATGAACAACTTTGACGTCAGTTATCAATACGGGCAGTTCAATACACGGGTGTACGACTATTACATTGAGGCAAACCAAAACTTTGGCAGTATTCTTCAACACATTCGTAGAGGATCATTTGCTAAAGAATTACAGGCGCTCCGGGAATCAGAAACCCTCTTGTCGCAACGACAACTAAATCTATTGGTTGAATCTGCATGGCATGAATGGCTCACCCGCAAGGCGACGCAAAAAGCGGTTCAAAAAGAAGTTGAGCGCATGGAATCATATTTGGAACGAGTGACCTTACTCGCCGAATCCGGGGAAATATCCCCACTTGACAAACAAGTCTTTCAAGCCAGATTGGCGAGCTACCGAAATCTCAAAGAGCAACAGGATTTATTTCTAATCCGTGCGGAAAACGAACTTCGCGTCATTACCGGATTTGAAGGGAGTATGAATATCAGCGACAGTCTTCAAGCCCTGCCATTTCCTTCACTGAGCAATCCGCTGCACCCGGCATTGCTCAAAGTTGAAGAAGGTCAAGTGGCGGTGGAGGAGCGAACAATGCAAGTGGAACAAGCTGCATTTTTTCCCGAACTTACCGCAGGGTATTTCAATCAGGAAATTGAAGCCATTCCAAATTTTCAAGGGGTAATGGTGGGGTTGCAGTTTCCCCTTTGGGCTCGCCCGCAAAAAGCCCGAATCCAACAAGCTAAAATACAAGTTGAAATTGCCCGAAACGAATACGAATATGCCGTTCGAAACCGAGAGCGCGAACGAAAGGACGCCGCTCAAGAAGTCATTGCCCAACGAACCCAATGGCAAAACTATGGCGTTCGTGCGCGTGAACAAGCCGGTAAAATTGCCGAAACGGCTTATCTCAGTTATGAAAATGGAGAAATAAACTTTTTTCAACTGGCGGAAAGTTTGCGAACTGCCCTCGAATTAAATCTCGAAACTTTAGAAATACTCAATCGATACAACCAAGCTGTGCTTCGTTTTGAATTTTATACCGAAAACAATGAAAATTAAATCCTTTTTTCTGATCATACCCCTAATTTGGGGAAGCTGTCAATCCGGAAATCAATCAGATCACGATCACCACCACGGTCATCATCACCACGATGAACACGAACACGACCATGATATTGTAGAGGTTACCGAAGCACAAAAGAAGTTGGCCAAAATTGTTATTGGAAAACCGGAAAAACGCTGGGTAAAGGAATACCTTTCCTGCACCGGACTGGTTGACCTTCCACCGGAAAGTCTTGCAGACATCAGTGCCCCTTTGGGTGGGTTTGTTCGTAAAGCGCCATTTTATGAGGGTGCCTTTGTAAAGAAAGGACAAGTATTGGTCGGGTTGGTTCATCCAGAATATATCCGGCTTCAGCAGGCGTTTTTAGAAACCGAGAGTCAACTCGCATTTTTACAACAAGACAGAACCCGACAAAAAATACTGCGCGAAGGCGAAGCTGCATCCGACAAAAGGGTGCAGGAAATTCAAAGTTCTTATGAATCCATGAAAGCCCGTCGGGATGGACTCGCTGCACAATTGCGAATCGCGGGGGTCAATATTACGTCCTTGAAAGAAAACGGAATCAGTGAAATGATTTACCTTCGGGCACCATTTTCCGGAATTATTAGCATGACCGGGGTCAATTACGGCAAGCAAGTTGGCCCTGAAGAAGTTTTATACCAAATGTACGACCCCACGCACCTCCACTTGGAATTGCAGGTATTTCCCAGAGACATTGACAAAATTAGAATAGGTGATTCATTGCGGTATCAAATTCAGGGTTCTGCTGCATGGCATAAGGGACATATCGTGCTCCTGGGTGGAGGCGTTCATCCTGAAATGCGAACCATTCGCGTGCATGCACATCCGGATTCTATGGATCCTCAACTTCGTCCGGGCACATTTATCCAGGCCGAAATAGAAATTGATCGGGAAGAAGTTTTAACCCTGCCCGAAACGGCCTTTCAGGTTGAGGAGGGAAAATACTTTGTGTTTAAGGTTATCCCAGATGGCTTCAAAAAAACGCCGGTTAAAATCGGCAGAAAATCAGATGGATATATTGAAGTATTGACGTCCCTTCCCGGGGAATATGTCGTTGAGGGCGCTTATTATCTCGCTGAGGTTGATGAAAGTGATCATGATCATTGATACTTCACTACATACCCGTTGTAACAACCTTCGCTATGGAAAAAATTTTAGTTTTTGGTTACAAATAATAATTCATGGTAAAGGCTGCAAACGAATAGTTTAGTCGATAGAACTCACCATTTGAAGATCCGACCATTTCTGAAAAAGCCACGGAATAAACGGTTGCAGTATATCCAATCCTAAAGTCTAATGAGATTTCATCTGAAACGGATTTTCGATAACCAAAGGACAATTCAGGGTTAACATGGAAAATACTATTCAACATATACCTATTGCTTTGAGAAAACACATCCCTAATAAAAATTTGATTTTCCAACCGTTGAAGTGCAATATTTAAGCCCCCGTGAAAAAATAACGGTGATTGCGGAATCGAAAAGTCAAAACCAAAACCAAGCATTAAGGCATTTCCCTTTGCTGTTACTGTTCCATTTTGGTTTTCGTTAAAACCATTGGAGAAAGCCTGATAACCTTCCCCCAAACCATATCGAAATGGGATGAAATGACTATAATTTAATTTTAAGCCAAAGCTTGTGGAAGTTGAAATCCCACCGACATACCCCAACTGAATACCAGTGAGGTGATTAAAACCTTGGTTAACGTGTGGGCCTCCATAGCCATAATGTCCACCCACAAAAATAAAGTCTTGCTCTTGAGAAAAAAGAGAAGTTGCGGCAGACACCATTATTACGATAATGAAAATTTTTGTACGCATATCATAATGTTAAGTCTGCTGCAAAAAGTCTCTTTCTGCTAAAATCTTCCTTTTTGGCGTGGACTCAATGTTTATTTTTACAAAAGAAGTAAAAAAAATTAAATCACGCAAGAATTCCTTAATGCACCTTTCTGACCTTTCTAATAAAAGGTCACTTTACCAGTTGTTACATCGTACATCCCCCCTACAATACTGACCTTACCCTCCTTTTCCATACCGGCAATAATTGGACTACGGCGTCGAATTTCCTCCATGGTAAGTCGCACATTGTTTTCAGAAACCTCCTCGACAAATTCCGGACTATCTCCGGTTTTTCCGGTCTTTTCTATAGCTGGCTTGATTTTGCTCAAAAGTGCCGTTATATTACCGTCTTCTACATTTTTACAAGCACTGGTCACCGCACCACACTTGGTATGTCCCAAAACAACGACCAGTTTTGAACCAGCGTATTTTACAGCGTATTCCATACTGCCAAGAATATCTTCATTGACAATGTTACCCGCCACCCGCGCATTAAAAATATCGCCGATACCTTGATCAAAAATGAGTTCAGAAGACGTTCGTGAATCAATACAGCTCAACACAACCGCAAAAGGCCACTGTCCATTTGAAGTCTCGGCGACCTGATTTAGCAAATCAATCTCCGCATTCTTTTTGGAAACGAATCGATCATTTCCATCTTTCAACGCTATTAAAGCCTTTGCAGGTGTTGTTTCCTTTTGCGTTGAGGCATTTTGTGCATGTAAAATTTTCATGTAAACTTATTTTTTAAATTCAGATTACAATATTACAAAATCTCACCCCACACTATGCCTTAAGAAAAAACGAAGATTCATTCAGTTCAATAAAACCGGGACTCGAAGTCTATACCTCTCCAAAATATTATTGAGTCTGCTCCAAAAAGTCCCTTTCTGCCAAAATGTGGTTTTTTGAAATAACTTTTACGGAGTATTTATTGAACCCATTGGACTTGGAAAGCGATAATCTTAGTATATACTTGACGTCACTATCTTTGCATTTGAAAAAAACAAAAAAGCCCAGAACACGTTTTATAACTATGAAAGAGGAAAAGCGGTTACGGTTGCGAATTGATCGAAAAATTGTTGGGTATCAACGAACGGTTGGCACCCGGATGATCTTCTTTTCTAAAAATGAATTCTGGTGGAATGGACAACCAATTCACCACAAACAACTGGATGAATTTACGGGATTTCAAGACAAAAACCGGGTAAATATTTACGAATGGGACATTGTGCGTTTTTCACTTTCAAACGAGACCGGCAAAGAGGAGGGCGTCGTTCTCTGGCACGCCAAAGACAAATGTTTCGGCATAAAACGACTTCACGACACCGGCTTTGTGCCCCTTGAGGTAGAAGGGGTGAAGATTTTCAAAAACACCGATCTGGAAGTGTTTTCATATCTCTTCATTAACCCCGATTTTATGAAGCAACTTGGCCTTGAGGATGTCTAAAATATGAGTCTGTTCCAAAAAGTCCCTTTCTGCCAAAATCTTCCTTGTCGATAGATTTTGGAATCGTCAATAACAGTTAGTTAGCTCCGGTTTAAAAATCTCCTCGATTTTGATTGAACTCATCCTTTTTGGAGTGGACTCAAATATTTTTTTAATACCCCGTTCAACTTCTAAAATATTTGTGTATATT
>JAFIEY010000050.1 GCA_020832345.1 Cryomorphaceae bacterium
CCAAACCCCACCTAACCCAAATTCCAGAAACCAACCCCCGACTTCCCACCACAAACCTCACACCCCACAACCCCGCAAATAACGTCCACAATCTAAACCGCATCCAACCCCCATTCCCGAAAAAACAACGCCTCAACCTAAAGTCAATACACCAAAATCCTTTTCGGCGCTTGGTGTGTGCCAGATTGGATGAGATAAACGCCGGAAGTCAGGGATTCGGTTGGAATGGTTTGAATGTCACAATTATCAGTGGTCCAAGAGCCTATGGCTTTTCCCAGTAAATCATATAAGGTGAATCGGGTTTCGGATTTACAATTGCCCTTTAAAAATAGTTTGCCCTCTGCATGCCACGCCTTGGCAACTTGATTTTTCGGCACAAATTGTTCCGTGGTAATTTGGGGTTCTCCAATGTGAATGATAAAGCGGTTTACTGTATCCGCACTGGTCGCGTGAAAGGTGTAATCACCATTGCGCAAGTCGTGCATTTGGTCTAAAAATAAATCTTCTATTTGTATTAGAATATTGCTGTTTTCGTAATCGTTTTGCAATGCGATTCGATAAGGTGCACCTTCATTCGGAGTGATGGAGCGCATGGGCAGGGAACGCCCCTTGTCTAATGGTGGAAGATATTGCAATGCATAGGCGTAGGCATTGTGGTTGTTCCACCAACTTGGATTCACGGCGTCATTGGGCATTTTGTAACCATCCAAAGGTGCGTCGAATTGTTCTGTAGCTGCCGGGTGAAAACCAACGATAAAGGGATCACTCAATCCGCTGCTGTCGGTTAAGGCAAACTTAAACCGTAGGTGGTTGCTCTGACCGCGTTTTAGGGTGTTTCTGTTGTGGTCGCTACGTCGGTTTTTCGACAACATCAAGTTTCCGTTTTGAAAACCCGACTGCGTTCGTATCCAAAATCCTTGCATGGGCGTGAGAAAGCGCGTTGAATCTGTTTCGGTAATACCAACGGTAATGAAGCCGGTATTGGTGGCATTGCGAATACTGATACTGCCTTCGACTGCTGCCGGTATATTTTGGTTGTGCCAATCGTAGGTGGTGGGAAAGGGATTTGCCACCAGATTCCAACCGTCTTCCTCACCCTCAATGGTGAAATTGCCCCCACTATTTGAAACGGCGTGCGATAGGGAAATGGGAATGTCTTGAGCCGTGGTCAATGTATCAGAAACGCTGATTATCCCCGGTAAATCTCGGGTAAAGGTTCCGTAGTTATTGCTTCCCGCGTAGAGCAAATAACCGCGTCCAATTTCAAAGCGGTCTGCGCCAGAAGTGGGATGGTCGTAGGTGCCTGAATTTTCGTCCCAAAAAAACAAAGGACTTGTTTGTGCACTTGATAGATCGAAATGCGCACCACTGTCGGCCAACTGCTCAAATCTTGCAGGTACGGGTACACCAATGGTAAACCACTGTGCGCCGCTTCCGCTGAAATCGTGTAGGTACATATTACGTGTGAGCAGTCCACTCCCCTGAATGGTCTCGTGCATGATGGTGGCGAAGGCGCTATCGGTGGCGGGTAAAACGATGTTTCCATAATTGATGATCTGTCCGGGATAATCACCTTTCCAAAAGGTCCAGACCGCGTCGGACTCCAGTGTCAATGTGTTGGTGTTGTTGAGTGAAACTTCATCTCCGGAAACTTCCCCAAAAACCGTGAGCTCATTTTCTATTGATAATTTTGTGCCGGGTAATAATTCGAGTTTCCCGCCTTGGGCAACGTTTAATTCCTGTGGTGCGTCACCATTTATAAATAATGCTGTAAGGGTATCGTAGGTGAATCTAGCCTTTCCAAAAATATCACCATGGCCTTTTAGTTCCACCCGCATATTAAAATCGTATTCCGCATTAGGACCCATGGTCAGATTCCCGTACACAATAAGTGGGTTGGTTGATGAAAGAAAGAAGGGCAGGGGTGTGCCCAATATTTCCAGACTTGGATATTCCTGATTGACCAATGCCGGAGCTGTCGTAAAATTTTCTCCATATACCCAGTTTGCATTTGGGTAATCACTTCGGGTTTTTACCAAGCTACTTATGAGTGGAGAGGTTTGTCGGTTTACAGCGTGAATATAGGTTCCACCTCCCCGAATGACCCAGGTGTTTGTGGTAAATCCCGGACCGGAACTGGCTCCGGACTGGTTTATAAATGTTGCGTGGTCGCCAATTATGAGTGCGGAGTCTGCAGCGTTTAAACTAAGTCCCGGTGCAGCCTGATTGCTTTGTGGCAAAATAAGGGTTATGCTATCGTTGGGAAAAATATACAATGCGCCAAATTCATTTGTTCCTGTCGTTGAGGGAAGTTCTAATTGATAATTGCCGTTTATATAGGTGTTGTCGAGAACCACTGTGTCAAGTTTTGCGGGCACACGGTTAGCAGACCAATTGTCGGGATCCAGCCAGTCTCCGGTATTTCCATTGCCGGTATAAAAAACGGAAAGTGCTTGCAGCGTAGTTGTTTGCAGAATGTAGGGGCCGTTCCAATCTGTACCGAGCCTGGAGAAAACGCCAATGGTGTAGGTGGTGTTGTGTTGGAGATTTTGAATGCTGGTTGAATTGGCGGGGCCTTGATGGATCACATATTCGCCGGGAGCGATAGCAGTGCCTTGACCAAAATTTTCGTCTGCTGAATAGGCGCTACCGTTTCCGGTTGGACTCGCCGTTAGGGTTGGGTTTTCTGTAGCGACAATTAAGTATTCATCAGCGCATCCACCGGACAGCCATTGTAGATGTATATTGTTGTAGTCGATGGCGAGGGTATAAGCGGTATCAATAGCATCAGGTTGTGTGCAATTGCTCATAATGTCCCATGTAAGAACAAGATCATCAATGGCGTAACTATCTCTATTTCCTGTACCTGAAGATGGTTCAAGAGCAACAATTCTAATGTATAAAGGGGTAGATAAATTGTCGGCATCGGAGCCGAAGTTGTAACTGGCATTTGTTGCGCCCCAGTCGGCAGAGGTTGCCCCAGGTGGTGTGGTATAAGTGCCCAATGATTGCCATGAGTTGCCTAGGTTTACGGAATATTGAACGGTATAAGTAATGGATCTGTTTTGTGGAGAAAGATTTAAGTGGTCGAGTGAAAGTTGAAAGTTTTCCCTTCCCAGGGTGTTTTGAATATGAAAATTAATGGAAGCGCCCGGATCGCCAAATCCGTTGGTTTGCCTTAGTCCCAACGCTCTGTTGTTGTGATTGCTTTGCTGGGAAGATGAAGCTCCGGAACTCAGCCCACCAGCTCCGGCAAAATTTTTAAATGCACCAGATAAATTATTCCAGTTAAAATGTTGTCCGGAAAAGTTAGCTGTATCGCCTATGTTGGTACTATCGGCATTTTCGAATACCCGCCAGCCTACCGGGAGTCCGCTGCCAATATTATCGAAATTTTCAACATGTGAATTGCCTGCGGGTAGATTGAATAATGATTGTCCTTGAATTTGAATAAAAGACAATATGCAGATTACTGCGCTTGCTGTTTTGATTCTCATGACATAAATTTTGAAGGTTTAAACTTACTTTTGCAAAAGTAAGAATAATTTTAAATTACACAAATATTTTTTTAAAAAAAAGTAGGTCTTTTATTTCATTGGTAAAAATTAGGTTTACGGACGTGATTTTTTTAGCTATGTCAGTTTGTTAAAAGGTAAAGGATTTGAATTGTAACCTGCTTATCTTGAATAATTTTAATCAATTCAACTTGTCGCTCAATTTTTATTCATACCTTTGCCGCGAATTTTTCGTTGAAAATCAACGAGTTTTTTGTAACCAAATTATGATTTTTTATGTCAGTAGCGAAAAGCGGTGACGCAGTTAAAGTACATTACACTGGAACCCTGAACGACGGAAGCATTTTTGACAGTTCCGAAGGGAAAGATCCATTAGAGTTTACCCTTGGTCAAGGCCAAATGATTCCCGGTTTTGAACAAGCTGTTTTGGGTATGAGTGTAGGAGATAAAAAGGAGGGAGTTAATATTCCTTCTGCGGAAGCTTATGGGGATCCGAGTGATGAAATGGTGATTGAAGTTCCCAAAGAAAATGTTCCTGCAGAGATTAACCCTGAGGTTGGGCAACAACTTGCGGTAACTCGTCCCGACGGGCAACCCATGCCGGTTATTGTCAAAGAAGTTAAAGACGAAGCCATTGTGCTAGATGCCAATCATCCATTGGCTGGAAAAGATTTGAACTTTGCCATTGAGCTTGTTTCCATCGGATAGTTTTTTCAGCACATCTTTTTTGAAAAATCCACCTTGTTTTACACGGTGGATTTTTTTTATTTGCCCCGTTTTGTGTCCCTATATTTGCAGCCTTTAAAAACAACGATTCAAACGATGATTACAATTTCGTTTCCCGATGGAAACCAGCGCGAATTTGCGCCCGGCATTCAGGCCCTGGACGTTGCAAAAAGCATCAGTCATGGCCTGGCAAAAAATGTTTTATCTGCCAGTTTAAACGGCAAAACCATCGAGGCAACAACGCCTATCACGGAAAACGGAACCATCGAATTCTATACTTGGGATCACGAAAAGGGAAAGACGGCTTTTTGGCACTCATCTGCCCACTTAATGGCCCAGGCAATTTTGCACTTTTTCCCTAATGCTAAACTGACCATCGGGCCGCCGGTAGAGGATGGCTTTTATTACGATATTGACTTTGGCGAGGAAACAATTTCGGAAAAACAATTTCCGGAAATAGAAAAGAAGATGTTGGAGTTTGCCAGAGAAAAGGCTGTGTTTTCGCTTCGTCCGGTTTCCAAAATGGATGCCCTGACCTATTATAAGGACAACCCATTTAAAACCGAACTTATTTCCGACCTTGAGGATGGATCGATTACTTTTTGTGATCACAGCAATTTCACGGATTTATGTCGTGGTGGTCACATTCCCCACACTGGTTTGATCAAAGCGGTTAAAATTCTTCGAGTGGCCGGTGCATATTGGCGAGGTGACGAAAAGAATAAACAATTGACTAGGGTATATGGAATATCATTTCCCAAACAGGCGATGCTGGACGAATACCTCAACATGCTGGAAGAGGCGAAAAAACGCGATCACCGAAAACTTGGACAAGAGCTCGAACTTTTTACGTTTAGTCAGCGGGTAGGTAAAGGTCTTCCATTGTGGATGCCCAAAGGTGCTGCCCTCCGCGAGCGATTGGAAAATTTCCTGAAGGCAGCCCAAAAGAAAATGGGATATGAGCAAGTCATTAGTCCGCACATCGGAAATAAAGACCTGTATATATGTTCCGGTCATTACGAAAAATACGGCGCGGATTCCTTTCAACCCATCAATACCCCGGAGGATGGCGAGCAGTTTTTGCTTAAACCCATGAACTGTCCGCACCATTGTGAAATGTTTAAGGCATTTCCTCATTCCTATAAAGACCTGCCCGTTCGGTATGCCGAGTTTGGAACGGTTTATCGCTATGAGCAGAGTGGCGAATTGCACGGGTTGACAAGGGTTCGAGGTTTTACCCAGGACGACGCACATATATTCTGTACACCTGACCAGTTGAAAGATGAGTTTAAAAAAGTCATTGATCTGGTAATGTACATTTTTAATGCCATGAAGTTTACAGATTACGTAGCGCAAATATCCCTTCGCGATCCGGATTCACCGCAGAAGTATATTGGAAGTGATGAAAACTGGGAGAAAGCCGAACGTGCGATAATCGAGGCGGCGGAGGAGAAAGGTCTCAATACCGTGACCGAAACCGGTGAAGCTGCCTTTTACGGGCCGAAACTCGACTTTATGGTGCGTGACGCCATTGGTCGGAAGTGGCAATTGGGTACCATTCAGGTAGATTATAATTTACCGGAAAGGTTTGAATTGGAATATAAGGGGTCTGATAATCAAATGCATCGTCCGGTAATGATACACCGTGCACCCTTTGGTTCGATGGAGCGATTCGTGGCCATATTGCTGGAGCATTGCGCCGGAAAACTGCCCCTTTGGTTGGCACCCGATCAGGTAATGATCATACCAATTAGCGAAAAATTTGCAGATTATGCAAATAAACTTTCACATGTCCTAAAAAATTACGATATTCGCGCCCTCGTAGATCACCGTGCAGAGAAGGCCGGGAGGAAGATTCGCGACGCCGAGGTTGGCAAGTATCCGTACATGCTAGTTGTAGGTGAAAAAGAAGTGAATTCCAACACGGTAGCCGTAAGAAAGCAGGGTCATGGTGACCTGGGAACACAAACAGTTGAGGCATTTGCCCAACATATACAATCGGAAATTGACGCGTTGATTTCCGATACAAATGGTTTAATTTAAAACGAAATACACTGAGGAGACCAAGCAACAGAGGCCGAAGAATTGTAAAACAGGAGCCTAAGCACAAGATCAATGAGAACATCCGCGTACCCAAGGTGCGTGTGGTGGGCGACAACGTAGAAGTAGATGTATATCCAACCCACAAGGCTTTGAAAATGGCCGAGGATGAGGGTTTGGATCTGGTGATGATTACCGAAAAGGCCGATCCACCGGTTTGCCGCATTATCGACTACAAAAAGTTCTTGTACGACCAAAAGAAGAAGCAAAAAGAAATGCAGTCGAAAGCCCAAAAGGTGGTGGTAAAAGAAATCCGATTTGGGCCGCAGACGGACGATCACGACTACGATTTCAAAAAGAAGCACGCCCGTGGATTTTTGGAAGAGGGTTCCAAGCTCAAGGCATTTGTATTCTTTAAAGGACGCTCAATTGTTTTCAAGGAACAAGGAGAAATATTGTTGCTTCGCTTAGCACAAGATTTGGAAGATGTGGGTAAAGTAGAAAGCTTGCCCAAACTTGAAGGCAAGCGAATGATCATGATGATGGCGCCAAAGGTCAATAAAAAATAATCAACCCTGAACCGTGTTTTTTAACACATAAATTGAGTATCATGCCCAAAATGAAGACGAAGTCCAGTGCCAAGAAGCGCTTTAAGCTTACCGGTACCGGAAAAATCAAGAGAAAGCACGCTTTTAAAAGTCACATTCTGACCAAAAAAGCGACCGACAGAAAACGTCGTTTGACCAAATCAACTTTGGTTGATAAAGCAGACGTTAAAGCAGTTAAAGATATGCTTTGCATCTAAGCAAGCGTATTTGGTTTCAAAATCATCGTTAACCCTGTTGTAGGTATTAAGAATTGAAGAATCGCCTGCCACAAAAAAACAACAAACTATGCCAAGATCAGTAAATTCAGTCGCCAGTAGAGAAAGGCGCAAAAGAATCATGAAGCAGGCCAAAGGATACTTTGGTCGCCGTAAAAATGTATGGACCGTAGCAAAGAATGCCGTTGAAAAAGGGCTTACTTATGCTTATCGCGACCGTCGTACCAAAAAGCGCAACTTTCGCGCCCTGTGGATTCAGCGTATCAACGCCGGAGCACGTGAGCAAGGAATGAGCTATTCTGCTTTTATGGGTGGTGTGAAAAAGTCAAATATTGAGTTAAACCGCAAGGTGCTCGCCGATTTGGCTATGAATCACCCCGATGCTTTTAAAGCAGTGGTAGAACAAGTGAAGTCCGCGAAGTAGTACGTTTAACATAAACCCTTTTGGGGTTGATTATTAAAAAGCCGGTTCAAAAAATTTTTTGAACCGGCTTTTTCTTTATGTGGAAATTAGACCTCTTTAGAAGTAAGAAAAATTCTGTCCGGGCTCTAGGTTTACCACCGCTTCATACATCAATCTGATGGTGTTTTCTACATCCGACTTGTGACACATTTCCACTGTGGTGTGCATGTAGCGCAAGGGAAGTGAAATTAAAGCTGATGGTACGCCCTCGGCGGAGTAGGCAAAGGCGTCGGTGTCGGTACCGGTGGCCCTGGAAAGCGCCATTCGTTGAAAGGGAATTTTAGCCGTTTCGGCCTTTTGTATTAGGTAATCGAGTAAATTGTTTTGAATGGCTGGACCGTAAGCCAACACAGGGCCATCGCCACTTTTGAGATCGCCTTGCAGAATTTTGTCCAACATTGGGGTGTTGGTGTCGTGGCAAACATCGGTAATAATGGCAACATCAGGTTTGATGCGACGAGATATCATTTCGGCGCCTCGCAGACCAATTTCCTCCTGTACGGCGTTGACCAGTTGAAGGGAAAAGGGAAGCTTTACTTTGTTTTCAAAAAGCATTCGAGCCACTTCGGCAATCATAAATCCTCCGATGCGATTGTCAAGTGCACGACCCACAAATTTATTTTTATTCATTACCATAAAAGGATCTTCGTAGGTGACCACACATCCAACGTGGATTCCCATGGCTTCAACTTCTTTTTTAGAATTGGCGCCGCAATCCAGGAAGATATTTTTTAGACTGGGGGATTCCTCCTTTTCTTGTCGGGTATGAATTGCCGGCCAGCCAAATACAGCTTTTACAATTCCCTTTTTGGTGTGGATGTTTACCCGTTTGGACGGCGCAATTTGGTGGTCTGATCCGCCGTTTCTACGAAGGTAAATGAATCCATCTTTGGTGATATAATGTACAAACCAGGATATTTCGTCTGCATGCGCTTCCAATACCACTTTGTATTTTGCTTCGGGGTTGATGATGCCTACAGCCGAACCATACACATCTGTGAAGTGACTGTCGATATAAGGTTCCAAATACGAAAGCCATAATTTTTGTCCAGCCGCTTCAAATCCCGTAGGTGATGCATTGTTTAGGTATTGCTCCAGAAACTGCATGGACTTAGCGTTGATTATCTTTTTTTCTGCCATTTTGGGTGTTGGTTTTTTATTTCCGACAAAAATAGTCCGCAATCAGGTGATGGACTTTGTTTAGCGCTTTTTAAAATGGGTTCAACCAGCTTTTTAACAGCAATTTAGTTGATTAAATTCGTAGGCGAATAACTTAGTTTTGATCCTCAAAGCATTCAATTATTTGAATTGGTTATAAATTACCTAATCGTTTATTTTATGACCAATGGGAAAATATAAATATGTAGTTTTACAGCAATTACATCTCTTATGTTCTAATAATTAGTGTGTTTAATTTACAATAATAAATAATGTGTAAATTTTAATTTTCCTAGAGCATAAAGAGGGTGTGTTAGTAGGATAAATCAGTCGTAATTGACTAGCTTTTACCGATTTTATTGAAGTGGATTAATTTTAATTTGTATGATATGAAAGTGATTAATAGGGATTTTTTTGGTGTTTACATAGGTTTAGCACTAATTGGGTATTTTATTCTTATGGGCGCTTTTGACCTACAAGAATTGGTTTTTTTAAGAATCTTTAATCTCCCGATTGTCTTGGGCGGACTGGTTTTACTGTATCATAAAATGTTTGTACGCAAACGGGGCAAATACACCATTCGCCAGGGCATAATTCAAGGGGTTCGCGCCGTTTGTATTGCCACATTGATGTTGGTGTCCTATATATATGGACATATCCAGGCGGATCCGAGCTTTTTGAATTTCGTCAATGAATTGATGCTTTTTGGATTTTCATTCTCCATTTACCAAATGGGCATCATTTTATTTATTGAGGGTGTTTTCACCGGGCTGATGCTTTCGCTCGTGTTGATGGTGTGGTATAGAAAGGGCGCTAAAAGCAGGGTAAAAGAGCCCATTTCGAATTGATCATTTTATCCGGAATATTTCTTGTATTTATTTTGGTACATTTTCTGGTTAATCGATTTTTAGTTTTCAAAACATATTTAAGCTAATTATTTCGGCTCAAACTTAGTTTAAAGGAATCTATAGGTATTGCGATAGGTAATTCATTGTTTTTTAAAAAGGTTTACTTTCGTAAAAGCTTTACGATAATGGTTCTATTCTATTAATTATAATTCCATTTCTACCTGATATTGCATATCTGTTGAAAACTTTGATGAATAATATACGAGATTTTTCAAAAGAATTTTGTAATTTTGACAAATTCATTCAAAATAGATTTGTTCAAAATGGGTAGCTTAGGCGAAATAATAAGAAAACTACGGGAAGAGAAGGAATTGCCTCTGCGAACAGTAGCAGCATTCCTTGACATTGACCAAGCAATTTTAAGCAAAATTGAAAGAGGACATCGCCACGCAAGTCGTGAACAGGTGGTGAAACTTGCCGAGTTTTTCATGATTAAAGAAAATGACTTGCTTGTTTCATGGCTGTCTGATAAGTTGGTGTATGAAGTTGCAGACGAAGATGTGGCATTGAAAGCATTGCAAGTGGCAGAGGAAAAGGTTGAATACATGACGTTCAATAAAATTGACAGAAATGAACTGATAAACGAAATAAAAACTACTTTGCTTAAATTTAAACAAGTAGAAAAAGCGTGGATTTATGGATCTTTTTCTCGAAAAGATGATGGTCCTAAAAGTGACATTGACATTGCCTTGCAGACGGACTCTACATTTTCATATTTTGACCTTGCGGAACTTCAACACATTTTAGAAAGCAGCGTTGGACGAAAAGTAGATGTAGGATTTATTGATGCATTTAAGCCTTACATTTTAGAAAACATAAAGCCCGATTTAAAGCTTGTTTATGAAAGATAGACATATTGAAAGTCAAAAAAGATTGGAACATATTGACAAATCAATTGCAGAAATTGAAAAGTATGTTGAAGGTGTAGATGTACATGACTTCTGTGAGAATGATATGTTGAACAATGCTGTGTTATTAAAATTTATAATAATAGGCGAAGCAATCATTCACATTGAAAAAGAAAAATTAGATAAGTATGATTATGCTTGGTACAAAGTTCGTTCGTTCAGGAATATGATAGCTCATGAATATTTTAATATCAAGTTAACCGCTGTTTGGGAAATCATTCAAAAAGATTTGCCTCAATTAAAATCAGTAATAAGAACCATTTTAACAAAAGAATTTTAAAGGTATGCCAACACTCTATTTCAAAGGAAAAACTTTTGTGCAAAACCACCATTTGGCGGTAAAGTATCACCAATTGGTGCCAAAGGCAGAATTGAGTTTAACTGATAAAGTTTCCTTGCACGACAACCTGATTATTCAAGGTGACAACCTGAAAGCGTTGAAGGCATTACTTCCAACTTATGCAGGGAAGGTAAAATGTATTTACATAGACCCACCATATAATACAGGTAACGAAAAATGGGTGTATAATGACAATGTTAATAGCCCAATGATTAAAGAGTGGTTGGGGAATGTGGTAGATAAAGAAGATATGACACGCCACGATAAATGGTTGTCTATGATGATGCCGAGATTAAAACTATTACGAGAATTATTGAGTGAAGATGGGGTAATTTTTATTTCGTGTGATGATAATGAACAACATAACTTAAGATGTTTGCTTGATGAAGTTTTTGGTGAACAGAATTTTATACAAAATATTATTTGGCAAAAGAAATTTTCTCCTCAGAATGATGCAAAATATTTTTCTGATAATCACGACTTTCTTGTTTGTTACGCAAAAAATAAAATTGAAGGAGATGTTACGTTTGGATGGATTAGGAATTTAATTCCAAGAACTGAAGAACAAGACAATCGCTATTCAAATCCAGATAATGATTCAAGAGGAGTATGGACATCAAGCGATATGACTGTTAAGACGTATTCTGCCGATTACGATTATGAAGTAACAACTCCAAGCGGAAAGAAGATTAAACCGACAAAAGGCAGATGTTGGTTTACTTCAAAGGAAAACTTTCAAAAATTAGTTGATGATAATAGAGTTTGGTTCGGTGATACAGGAGGAAATGTGCCTCGGATAAAGAAATTTTTATCGGAAGTTCAAGACGGAATTGTGCCAATTTCCATTTGGCTTCATTCTGAAGTAGGGCATAATCAACAGGCAAAGCAAGAATTAAAACAATTGTTTGATGAGGTAGACTTACCCTTTGATACACCCAAACCAGTTTCATTGATTAAAAGAATTTTACAGCTATCTACTGATAAGAATTCAATCATTCTCGACAGCTTTTCAGGCTCAGGAACTACTGCACACGCAACATTAGAACTCAATAAAGAAGATGGAGGAAACAGGAAATTTGTTTTAGTTGAAATGGAAGATTATGCCAATTCCATTACTGCCGAAAGAGTTCGAAGAGTAATCAAAGGCGTAAAAACTGCCAAAAGCGAATTACTTAAAAAAGGAACAGGCGGAACTTTCAGTTACTTTGAATTGGGTAACACTATTGAAATGGAAAGTTTGTTGAGAGGTAAAAATTTACCATCATACACAGAATTTGCCCGATACCTTTTCTACACATCCACAGGAGAGGAATTTAACGAAAGTGTATTGAATGAAGCTACTGGTTTTATTGGAGAAAGTAAAACCTATGAGGTGTATTTGTTTTACAAAGCAGATATTGAATGGCTCAAGAAAAATGCCTTGACATTGGAACTTTGCAAGGGTTTACCAAAATTCAAAAACAAACAACGATTGATATTTGCCCCTGCAAAATATGTGGACGACCATACTTTGTTGGATTACCGAATTGATTTTTGCCAGTTGCCTTATGAAATATACCGTCTGAACCGTTGATTTTTTTGTGATTAAATGATAACGCTGATGATAAACGAGAAATATAAACATTCTGAATTGACAGGAAAGATAATTGGTTGTGCAATGAAAGTTCATTCCACTTTAGGAAATGGCTTTCAAGAAGTGATTTATCAACGATGCTTGGCTATCGAAATGGAGAAACAAGGATTAGGTTTTGCCAGAGAATTAGAAATGACCATTTATTACGAAGGAATTGATGTTGGCACAAGACGAGTTGATTTTTTGGTGGATGATAAAGTTATGGTAGAACTTAAAGCAGTAACCAAATTAGAAGATGTTCACTTGGCACAGGCATTAAATTATTTGGAAGCATATAAACTAGAAACGGGTTTACTAATCAATTTCGGTTCAAAAAGTTTGGAATTTAAACGAGTAACAAACGAACATAAACTTGCAAAGCAACAAATTGAAGAATCAACGAAATCAGTCAATCAAACTAATCAACGGTCAAGATGAGATTAAAGCACTATCAGGAAAAGGTTTTAAAGGAACTCAAAGAATATTTGAGTGCCTTGTCTGATGCTAAAAAAGAGTTTGAAGAAATTGCAGAACTCAAACCGCATTTGGCAAAGCATATCAATTTTCCGAAAGAGGCTTGGGAAAAATCAACAGGTCGGTCAATTTATTATTCCAAAACTAACGGATTAGACGAGCCATTACCCGACATTTATTTCAAAGTTCCCACAGGAGGCGGAAAAACTTTGGTGGCTTGCCACGCTATTGACAATATCCAAAAAACTTATCTGAATAAGCAAACAGGATTGATTTTGTGGATTGTTCCTTCAACACAAATATACAGGCAAACCATTTCTGCATTAAAAAACCGAGAACATCCATACCGACAAGTTTTGGATATTTCAAGCGGTGGTAGAACGCTTATCAAGGAAAAAGCAGAAATATTTAATCGCCTTGATGTTGAGGAAAATTTGGTGGTTTTAATGTTGATGCTTCCTTCTGCTAACCGTCAAAACAAGGAAACATTAAAGGTTTTCAGAGACCAAGGTGGATTTACAGACTTTTTTCCCCGTGAAGATGATTTTGAAGGACACAAGAAGTTAAAAGAATTGATTCCGAATTTGGATTGCTTTACTACTGAAATGGTCCCGAATTTTTTCGGGATCGGAACGCAAATAAAAACTTCTCTTGGGAATACATTAAAAGTTTTACGCCCGCTTGTGGTAATTGATGAAGGACACAGAGCTTATGGAGAGATGGCAAGAAATACAGTTAGAAATTTCAATCCTTCATTTATTCTTGAATTATCGGCAACACCACCACCCAACAGCAACGAGTTGGTAAAAATTACAGGTCGGGAACTGCACGAAGAAGAAATGATAAAGTTGGATATTCACCTGACCAACAAAACAAGTTTAGATTGGCAAGACACTTTATTGGCAAGTTTTGAAAAACGAAACGATTTAGAGAAAAAAGCCAAAGAATACGAAGGTAATACAGGTGGATATATCCGTCCAATTTGCCTAATTCAGGTTGAAAGAACAGGAAAAGACCAAAAAGATAAAAAGTTTATTCACGCAGAAGATGCCAAAGAATATTTAATCAAAAAATGCAATGTTCCCGAAAATCATATTGCGATAAAGTCAAGCGAAAAAGACGATATTGAAGGTATTGATTTATTCGCAAATGATTGTGAAATACGTTATATCATAACCAAACAGGCATTGCAAGAGGGTTGGGATTGTTCTTTTGCTTATGTGCTAACAGTGCTTACCAATCCATCATCAGCAACAGGAATTACGCAATTAGTCGGAAGGATTTTAAGACAGCCGTTTGCACGAAAAACCAAAATCAAAGATTTGGACGAGTGTTATGTTTATACTTTCAGGCAAAATGCCAAATCTTTAGTAAGTGATATTAAAAGAGGGTTGGAAGATGAAGGATTGGGCGATATAGCAGGAAGAATAGTAAGTGATGATGCAGGTACAGATACAGGCGGTTTAAAAGACCGTGTAATGAAATATCGTTCGGGGTTTAAAAAGTTTGAAGGGAAAATATACTTGCCAAAATTCGTTATACAGGAAAAAGAAAGTTGGCGAGATATGAATTTTGAAATTGATATTCTCAGCGAAATTGATTGGGAAAATATCAATATTGATGAAATCAAAAACCTTTCACTCCAAAACAAGCGAAACAAAGAACAGGAAATTGCTTTAGGATTGAGTGATGAAGAAAAGGAATTACTAAAGGAAACAGGTAGAGAAGAAAAGTCAGGTACTTTAGAAATTGACGAAGTATTTTTGACACGACAGATAACGGAAATTATTCCAAATCCTTGGCATTGTTTTCAAATCGGAGAAAAAGCAGTTAAACTTCTTTTGGGAAAATACAAACGTGAAATAGTTGCGGCCAATTTTGTTTTCATCATTGTGGAACTTAAAAAGATTTTAGAAAAAGAACGAAACCGTTTGTCAGAACAGGTTTTTAGAAAAATGGTTGCTGACAAAAAATTATGTTTCTTCCTGATTACAGATAAAGGAGGTTTTGAATTACCATCGAGAATAAAAATTAAGAGCAACAAACAGTTGGTACGTAATGACAATACACCAATTCAAAAATCACTGTTTGACTATGTTCCCGAAGAAAATATTAACGATCTTGAAAAATCGGTTGCGATTTACCTTGACGAACAGGAAAAGCTATTGTGGTGGTATCGTAATATGAGCCGACAAGACTACCACATTCAAGGTTGGAAACGGAATAAAATCTATCCTGACTTTCTTGCAGCAGACAAGCAAGAAGAAAAAGACGACTACGGAACGGTGTATGTTTTGGAAACAAAAGGCATCCACCTCAAAAATGAGGACACCAAATACAAACAAGACGTTTTTGCACTTTGCAACGAACTTGGTGCTAAGAAAGCTTGGAAAGAACTCTTTGACGAATTTCCAGACCACGACTTTGAATTTCAAGTAGTGTTTGAAGACGAGTGGCAGAATAAGATTAATGAACTAATGCAGTAAATAAAGCAGTGTCGTTACCGTTAGACGAAATAGAAGATGGGTATAAATTTCAGCAAATAATTGCTGAATATTTTCGCAGTTTGAAATCGGAGAAACACGATTTTCATATTGCAGATATACACGTAGAGGACAACGGAGTTGGTGGTGATGATGGTTGCGATATTTTAGTTGAATTTCATTTTGAAGATGTAATCGGTCGCCATTGTCATAGGTGGATTATAGAATGTAAATCACAAAAAAAGGCGGTTAGTTTGGAAGATATAAGCACAAATAATCTTGAAACAATTTTGAAAGCAAAATCCGCTAATGGTTATTTACTCATATGTAAGAATGATGCAACAGCTAAACTAAAGCGAATCTTTGCGGATTTGAATTCAAATGGAACAAGTAACTATGTAATTTGGAATGGTAGTGAATTATGGCATAGATTAATTAAAAGATTAACTTTAATTCAGGCATTTTTCCCAGATTACTATCGAGTAAATTTTCTAAATAATAATGCAAAAATTGATTTTGATGAGCTCGTGAAACGATTTGAAAAAAAATTAAAGTCTAACGAAAAAGAATGAAAGCATTTGTATCATATTCATTTCGAGACAGCGAGTTGTATATAATAACTTTGCTATTTGAACAGCTACGTAAATCAGGCTACATAGTTGAGACAACTGCTTTTAACTACTCAAACCTAAATTTTTCAAATTCCTTGAAAATTCAAAGCTCTGATATTTTTATTGGTATTATTACTAATGACAGTAATAGTATCAACCATGTTATAAATGAATGGAATATTGCGAAGCAAAAGAATATAAACAATATTCTAATAATTGAAGATGGAGTAGATGTTCAATATCCAAGTAGTATAAATTTCATTCGCTTCAACAGGCAGAGTCCAACATCTGCAATAAACCAACTATTTAATATCAATACACAATCAAGACGACCAGCTAAATCAATTCATTCAAATATTGAAGATGCTTTAGTTGCGGGAGGAATTATTGTTGGAATCGCTGCTTTAATAACACTATTAGCTGGAGGAAAGAAATAAATATATCAAATTGCTTGTCCAAACAGATACGGATCAAGGACTGCCAGATTCATTTGGTAATAGTTTATAAATGAACTATTTTTCATGCTTTTTTATTTTGAATAAATTAATTTTTCTCCATCCGCAACTGGTAATAAAATGCCGGGATCAATAACATCATCAAAACGGGGTTGACGACCAAGCGGTGGATGTGCTGTAGAAAAAAGCGGGTTTGATCAAAGGCAAAGGTGACCAGTAAAAAATAGACGGGCAGCAAAATGAGGAGTTCAACCAAAAAAAGCCCAAACCCAAATTTGAGAAAGTCCTTTCTTTGGAAAATACCGTAAATGATGAGTAAACTCGCACCATCGTTAAAAAGGAAACGAATGGTTTTACTGGTAATATATTTTGCCGCGGAAAAGTTTTCGACCTTGATGGTGCCGGCGCCAGTGTCTAAAAATCCGGAATAAAACAGATCCCTTTGCAGGATATAAATGGTGGCCAAAATGATACCGCCTGAAAGGATTAGTCCGACACGGATTAGGTTTTGTTTCATGGGTTTAGGCGGGTGTTTTTTCAGTGGAAGATTTTTGCATATTTACCCAAATCACCCATAGCAGTAATACGAACAGATAAATTATGGCGGTGAAAAAGTATTTGTGGTAAAAGTGAAATAGGTTGTCGTATTTTTCATTGATGTGGATCAGCAGGCTGAGGCGAAGAAGATTCCAAAGGTGAATGGCAACGATGCCCATGGGGATAAACCACAGGGCCTTGGGGTTGTTCCATCCGCGGAAGGCCACCACAAAGGCCATAAATAATATCATGACCGCAATACCATTACATCCTTCAAAAATGCTGACATTGTAATTTCCATTGAATATGACTTGCACTAAGGGTTCGTCCGGAATTTCGGTGAGGGAAATGTCCGAACCAGAAATGCGCAAAGCACCAGCTAATTGAGTTGCAATTATGTCGGTAAAGGGATCCGGTTTGGGATCGTGATGGGCAATATAAAATGCATAAATAATACTTCCAATGCCGTAAATCAAACCGAATCGGAGTAGGAAAAATATGGTAGGCTTAAAATTGTTAAGTTGGTTTTCCGACATATTGCTTATGTTTTATAATTGGTGGTGGTTTGCTGTGGTTGGAAAACTTAAATTCCAGACTTTTCCCACCTCACAAACAAGTCCGCAAGATACACGTTTTCGAAAAATTGGTTGTATTACTAAATGGTAAAAAAATGTCCTTGAACCAGAATGGTTTGCTACAAACTTTCGGGTTACTGCGCCAGGGATGGGAGCGGCAGCCCACCGGAATTGTGGCCAAACAGAGACGTGGGCGGCGGAGGCTGTGACGGTAGGAACAGACCCCGTACGCCCCGACG